>JBHIAW010000352.1:0-1506 GCA_046758765.1 bacterium | reverse complement strand
CCGCCTTTGACTAGTTGGATAACATTGTTTTCATTGATCACTATATCGGTAACCCAGCTGTTGCGGTAGGTAACTTTGTCCTTATTAATCAGGCGATATTCAAAATAATTTACATTGTCGGCATCTTTGGTTCCATTTAAGGGGATGTCATTGACCCATTCATAAATATGGTGGCGCTTTTTGAAATCGGTGTATTCTAACCGTGAGCTTTCGCCCATTTGCTTGAGCTCTGTAAACCATTCATACAAAATTTTGTGACTCGTTGGCTTTGCCACCAAGATAAAGAACATGTTTACTTCTTTTAATTCATCGATAAAGGGCTGGTTAGAAAAAAGATCATCACCGCTGAAAATGATTTTCAATTTTGAATGCGTCTTGCGGATTTTCTTTACCAGTCGTTTACCGGCATTAATTTCACAATCCTGTTTTTCGGTACCATCCGTATTTTGAATCGCTTCAGGGGTCAAGGCGATGACCTGTTTGTTATCCGGATGAACGATAACCGCCTGCAGGATCTGATGATGATAGCGAATAACCCCTTTTTTAGACTTTTTTGTCAGGCAACCGGCACAACTAATTTTTTCCGAAGAAAAATACTCGGAACCATCGACGGGCATCAGATACATACCGTCGAGGAACTGGTAAGCTTCCAGCTGCTTACCTCTTTGAAGATGGCCAAAAAAATCAGCGAAGACTTTCTCCAAGTCATCCGGTGGACATTGATCCAAGACATCTCTTAACTGGGTGTCTTGTGCAATGGAGTCCACTTGAAAAATAGTCTTTAAGTTGTTCAGATTAATACTTTGCTGCATCCGTCGTTGGAACTCAAGTAGCGATGGGTCCTGGAAAAACATCATGGCAAAAGCACTCATGGCGCAATCATGCAAACAATGATCCACTTTGCCTTGCTGGCGGAAATCTTCAATTTGAAGCAGCCGCTCAGATATGGTTTTTCTTAAGGCTGCAAAGCCTAAGTGCTTTTTAATATGCAAACCAGCTAACCCCTATATAATGGATACCACTAAATAAAACATACAATATATAGGGGTAAAAATCTAGTGCTATTATTTGATGTTATTTCAATAGCTTAGCATATTGCCGGTAGCTTTGTCTTGTTTAGCGCAGCCAATTTCCGGGTGCGTATTCTTTACGAAAAATAAATAGACAATTCTTTCCGAGCACTTGAATATCATAATTACTTTTTTTAACCGAGAATTGCTGTATTCTTGGCCAGATCAGGATTAAATCTGTGGTAGATGAGACTGCCGATTAGCGCACCTTTTGTGGCAATGCGTTTATGGCAGTCGCCTTTTTCTTAGACATGGCGGGTCCTCACTTGTGAGGCAAATAATGCAAATTTCAGCTCTGTCAGAAATTATTTGCCGTAGACATCAACATATTGTGGTTGGAGCTTAGGGCAAAAAATGTAAGGGTCGGGTAGCGCAGGGGAATCTCACCCCCACGCCCCCACAGATCCGTGCGTGAACCTCCCGATTCACACGGCTC
>JBHIAW010000351.1:0-1526 GCA_046758765.1 bacterium | reverse complement strand
ACGGTGGCTTACATGTCGCCGGAACAAACGCAGGGAACAGAGGTAGACCACCGAGCAGACATCTGGGCTTTAGGCGTAGTCTTGTATGAAATGATTACCGGCCAGCAGCCATTCAAGGGTGACTACGAGCAGGCTGTGGTCTACTCCATCATGAACGAAGATGTGGAACCGGTTACTGGCTTGCGTACCGGTGTGCCAGTGGAACTGGAGCGTATTGTTAACAAAGCCTTGAGCAAAAATGCTTCTGAGCGATATCAGCATATCGATGAAATGCGCGTTGATGTGGAGACGCTCAAAAAAGGAATCTTATACCCGGCCACAAAATCGACGCAGATTTTAACCTCTCCTCCGCAAAAGAAATGGGGATTTTTAGTCGGTGCGGCTGCAGCTTTAGTCCTATTGATCCTAGTCGCCTTCCATTTGTTCCGGATTCCTGAGCCTGTAGATAGAAAATCCATTGCTGTCTTACCGTTTGAGAACATGAATAGAGACGAAGAGAGCGAGTATTTTAGCAATGGCATTACCGAAGATATCATAACCCAAATATCAAAAATTGCCGATCTCAGAGTCATTTCTCGCACCTCGAGCACGCGTTATAAAGGCAGCGAGAAGACTCTTCGAGAAATTGGCGCGGAACTCAGCGTTGCCTTCATTTTGGAAGGGAGTGTGCGTCGCGCTGGAGACCGCGTTCGTATTGTCGGCCAGTTGATCGATGCGCAGTCAGATGAGCATGTTTGGGCGGAAACCTACGATCGCGAGTTGGTCGATGTTTTCGAAATTCAAAGCGAAATTGCTCAACAAATTGCCGACGCTATGCAAGCGAAACTCTCCAGCGCAGAGAAACACCGTATCATGTCAAAGCCCACAGAAAACCTGACGGCCTATGATTATTATCTGAAGGGGCGTGAATATTACAACCACTATCGTAAACAAGACAATGAAAACGCCATTGACCTCTTTGAAAAAGCCCTGGAACTGGATACAAACTATACACTCGCTTACGCAGGCCTGGGAGATGCCTACGCGCAACGGGCGTGGATATTTGGTTTTTCGGTGGACTGGCTGGATTCTTCAATCGTGATAAGTAACAAAGCGATCGCTCTTGATCCAGACTTAGCGGAGGGCTATAAAGCCTTAGGCCTGGCTTATGAGTTTAAAGGCTGGTACCGCAAAGCTCTTGAAGCAAATCGCAGGGCCATTGAACGGAATCCAAATTACCACCAGGCCATTGCCAACATGGGTTGGGTGAATTGGTTTATCGGTGAGCTTGATGAGGCTTTAAGATGGATGGAAAAAGGTCTTAGCCTTGACCCAACCAGTCCCATGATGTATTTCGGTTTAGGGATAATTTACCGGGCTTTAGATGACTATGTCAAAGCAAAGGAGATGTATCATAAAGCTCTTGAGCTGCAGCCAGATTTCGCTTATGCACATTGGGAATTATCAATTATCTATTTAGAAGAAGGTAAGTATCAGCAGGCACTGGCAAGCAGTCAGAAAATGCTTTCTCTCAACCCGAAAGATTT
>JBHIAW010000350.1:0-1527 GCA_046758765.1 bacterium | reverse complement strand
AGCGCATCATTGAATCCACTTGCGCGGGGCAGTTCTAAGATAGCGCTCGGAAAAAATATCCTCTTTTAAGCCGACGTTGTAGCTCACTTTCTCAAAAGTCACGACCGTACGATGACCATTTTGGACGTTGGCCATGGTGCGCTGCATAATCGTCGCAATCCCATGCACGGATTCAATTTTGTCCGCGGTGAACGTCTTGTACAGGTCGCCCCGTTTATCGTAGTATTCAGCTTTCAACGGCAAGAAAGTCTCTTGGTCAATCCAGGAGACTTTTCTGCTGAAGTAAGCACTCTTGGCATCTTTTGGTACGCTTTCCACTACGTACACGGTTTTGGCATTCAGCGCTTCTTCGCCCTTCAGTGTGTGCGTGTCTTCTGAGATTTCACGTCCGGAGACTTCCTCGTAAGTAAAATCAGAGCCCACGAAACTGCTGTTTTTATCATTGGCTGCAATTCGGCGCACCAGTTTAATAGACGGCAAATACAGCCAGCGGTCGTCATTTTTGCCGGGGTACTTCCAGACCATGAAAGTCATCTTGCGGACATCAGCGGGTCGGTGGAAATACATGTAATACTTTTGTTCGCCACTCTCTGCTTTGTTAAGGCGCAGCATGGTTAGCTCGCGAATCCGCTCCTTGCCATTCTTGCTAATGAGCTTCATCAAGACCTTAGCCTTTATATCTTTTCCAGCATAGTAAAATATCTGTTGAGATTTCTTGACGATTTGCTCCCCGGATAGCTTTTTCTGGGCCTGAGCTAATCCAATAGCCCAAAGAATAAAAAAGATCGTCACCGATGAGATGAGTCGGATGCTTAATTGGCTTCTCATGAATTCCTCCAATTTTTGATTGTTTAAGAACAGCACTTTCCCCTTTGTCATTCTGCAAGAATCTTTTTTGCTGGGGTAAAGATTGTAATTCATTTAGCTTTTAATCAGTAAGTCGAAAAAGATGCTTCCAGATGACAATTAGGGGCTGTTCATTTTGAAAGAAATAAATCGAACACCCACCATTCGCATCAGAGCGGGCAGCAGCAACAATGTCGTCAGGGCGCTGAAGGTCATGAGCATGGCGAAAAAAGCCCCAACGGTAACGTACGGTGTCAAGCTGGCCAGCACCAGGGGCAGAAACCCGAAGATGATGACAAAAGCATTTCGAGAAATGGCTCGAGCCGGCTCCTGAAAGATATAGCGGTTGGTGGCTTCGAGATCGCCGTACTCTTGATACTTGCGCCGGAATCGCTGGATGAAGTGAATAGCGAAATCAATGGACAGGCCAAGCGCCAGCGACGAACATACGGCAATGGGCATGTCATAGTCTTTCCCGATAAAACCGATTAAGCCGTAGGAGAGAACAATCGCAAAGGTTAAGGGCATCATCGAGATAAAGGCCAGGCCAGGGGAGCGGAATAGAATGAACATCAAAATAAACACGGCGGCGAATCCACCCAGCACCGCCTTTAACATGCCCTTCACCATCAAATCCTGCCAAACTTTGTTAATATACGTGAGACCAGACCAGCGGATTTC
>JBHIAW010000349.1:0-1567 GCA_046758765.1 bacterium | reverse complement strand
CCGTTTTTTGAGGACAACCGCGGCCTTGCGTGCGACACCTAAAGCGCGGTCACGATATGAGATCAACTCCTGATCCATTTTGTAACGTTCCATGGCCTACCAGGGCCTGTATTTGACCAATTCATCCTTAGGCCAACCGGCCTTTTTAAGATCTGTTGCGGTTTTTGCCATGATTTTTCATAAACCTCTTCTTTACATCGTCTTTTCATTGAGTGATTCAAAACCCAAAACTTTTCGTTTAAACAGGGATTCCACCCAAATGATTTATAATTATGCATTCAATTTGCTTAATATTTAGCAACATTCATTATAAGGCGTCTGCCGTTTTCAGTGATCAACTGGGCATCATTAATCTTATTTGATGCAAACTCAGCTAACATCTGGTGTTCAGGTTCTTGATCATAGTGGTTCAATGTGATTTTGATTTCGTCCTTCGTTTCAAGACATTTTCCTTGCTGCCTATATAATATATCTCTCACTGTTCTAAAATCTGATCTTCTGTACTGTTCCGGGAGGTAATGTTCTTTGACAAAGAGATCAGCATTATTAAGAGCTGTTTCAAGGTTTGTCATAATATGATCCTTACGAGAATCTATTTCATAGAGAACCTGACTTTGGTCTATGCTCTCAAGTTTTTTATTTAGTTCTTCCAATTTCAACTGGTCGGTCTTCCACTTTTGACGGTATGAAGCGGTTGATGACTTTATCTTCTCTCGCCGAATAAGACGTTTCTTATATTTCTCTAGGTCTTTAATATTGGTTTCATCCTTATTGATTCTCTCATCAATCTGATTCAACTTTTCTTCAGCTTTCCGGATTTTAATCAAAGCATTATCTATTTTTTTCTGTTTTGCTTGAATCTTCTTTTCTAACTCCTTGACTCTTCGTTTAATAACACGGTTGTCTTTTTGTGCAATTACATCTGTGCCGTGGTTAGTGTCGAGATAAAGGGAAGGCTTCATTTGCTTGAAAGAATTTTCCTGTAGATCCCATCGAGCTTTGTATTTGTCAACTATTTTTCCAGCACAAGGCTCTTGCCTTCGGCCTATATTCGTTACTACTACCGCAAAGTCCTCGCTGCCTACTTCTCTTACTAAAATGCTACGAACCCGGTATGTCTTTTTACTCTTGCTATTGACTAAAGCCTTATTACAATCTAATATCTGCTCGGTCACTTTTCCTGTCTTTGGGTCCTTTTTATATGTCTCCCATCGACTCCCTTTAGGTATTTCAAAGTCATCAACAGAACTATATTGATTCTCTTTAAGAACTGTAACAAAGCGTCTCTTTCTCTTTGTGAATTCCTGAAATACGGCAACGGCAAGACCTTCACGATCAAATATTGCAAAGTCAACCACTTCTCTGCCAACAGCTTCTTCTAAAGCCTCTATCAAAGGAAAAAGTGCTTCACCCAGATAAGAATCCCCAGATCGGGTTATGGGCAAAAGTGGGCGCCCCTGGGAGTCATGGATAAAATAGACATCCAGGCACTTAAGAATTTTGTTTCTGGTTGCATGCATACCCTTCGGGATATTCTTTTTAGTCCAGACCGCTTTTCTGAAACAAT
>JBHIAW010000348.1:0-1568 GCA_046758765.1 bacterium | reverse complement strand
ACTATTTTTCTAAAGGGAAGTACTGGCTTACGCTTAGCGTTAGAGATGACGCTACCGGCCAGACTGCCGAAACTTCCAGAAGCTTCACGGTCTTGGACTCACTTGCTTCGTTAAGTCAGATGTTGACTCACGACGAATTGTAATAGGCCTTTCGATCGATAGAATCAAATCTTGAACTAAACCTTGCGAAGGTTCGGAACCTTCGCAAGGTTATTCAAATTACTCAGCCGTCACCTCTGCTAAGCTTTGTTCATTTTGAATAATTATTGTAGGATTGGCCGTGGGTTCTGGAACAGGAAGTCCCTCCTTCTTTAATAGCTCAACGTGCTCTTCCATGCCCCATCTTGCTTTATATAAGCAATCTTCAATCGAGTGTCCTATGCCAGTGAAGCCCTCCAAATCCGGAGAGTAAAATCCAAAATAGTTAGGATCGTCAGTAGCTTCAATGATTAATGGATATTTCAAGTCAATCATAGCTATTTCAGCTCCTCTTTTTTAATCCTGCAGCCTTTAAGATGGCATTACATGTACCTGTTGGCACTTCTTTAGATCCGTGATAGTCAACACGGATCAATTTATCATGTCCGGGTTTGCGATAATATCGAATAGACCCTTTTTGTTTTACTATTTTAAATCCATTTTTCTCCAAAAGACGAACGAGATCACTGAATTTCATTTTAATGACTTACTTAATATTAACTTAGAAGTGTTCCAAATTTATGATATTTTATGCCAAAAATCAAGTCAAGCATTCTCTATTTTTCACCGCACCACCGCCAACTTGCCCACCGCCTTCTTACCGGCCCCGACCACATAAAAAATATAAATTCCCGAGGCCACCAAATTCCCGGCTTCGTCTTTTAAGTTCCACTGCACGCCGCCATTGCCGTCGGTTTCCTGCAAGGTGCGCAGGAGCCGGCCCGATACATCGAGAATTTTTACTGTGGCTTCACGAGTAAGTCCAGCGATGGTGACGTATTCATGGCCTGAATTACCGCGGAAAGGATTGGGATAAGCAAACACATGAGCAAGGTCCGGACTGCTGAAAATAAGGGCCGCAGTATCTCCCTGCCCAAATTTGATGGTTACACCTTGCTGACTTTTCACATTGCGGACCGTGATAAAATAATCGATGCCAAACGGGCCAATGGGTGAGCTCGGATCAATTTGCAGAATCACAATTTTGGGGTCTTCGCTGCTTAAGCTGGCTTCAGCCACGTTAATATTTGGCTCAATCACATAATTCTCAACCCGCGAAACCGTAATCGCATCCATGGGTTCGTTGAATTCTAACAGCAATCGGTTTTGTCCCACCAGGGTCGCAGTTACCAGATAGGGCGCTTTCTCCTGAGCTTCGACCTGGAAGGTAGCTGAATTTCTAAGGGTGTCAATAGGGGTCCCGTCTAAATCAGAAACATGGTGGACAGTGACCTTGTAGGTGCCAGGTTTAAGGTTGGAAGGGCTGGTTAGGATAACTTCTTGGCCAGATCGGTGAAGGACCGAAGAAGTGGGGGTGCCCACGCCTTCGATTTCAAAATTGGTCTGATTCTTGACTGAATGGTCCATAG
>JBHIAW010000347.1:0-1570 GCA_046758765.1 bacterium | reverse complement strand
ACTCCTTGAAAGTTAAATATTAACCTTGTCTCTGAAACTAAACACCGAAACACCCGGAAACTCACAACTGGAGTTATGGAGCTCTGGATTATCGGTGCTCTTCGCTGTTTTCAGTGTTCTATTCTTCCTTTCTTACAATACAGGTTAACCATAACGATAGGCAAAACGATTATGGGCAAAACTATTTTCAATGACGTTGATGATTTAATCAATTTTTAGCAACTTTGTCTACCAAGATTAAGGACTTACGTAGCCTATATTGCCGAAAAGAGAGGTACATCAACCTCGTCATCAATTAGGTATTGATCAAATATAACCTAAATTAACGATTGAAACATGACATTAACATTTGTTCATTTCCTTTTTTGAATTTAATAGTTTTGCCTTTCGGATTGAACCTGAATAGTTGCCTTCCTTTTTCAAGTCTTGGATTTTAAAATTGTAATACCCAAGTAAATATATGCTCTTCTTCAGGTCGATTTCCCGGGGTTATGAAAGCATAATTCAATTGAGACGTTTTTCCAAAAAGGTTAAATTGATAGCCACCCCCAGCGGTGATGGCTCCGTCATCAAATCCACCCCGAAGAACAATCACTTCTTGATAAATACCCTCGGCCCCTAAGTGAATCCGACTATCTAACTCTTTACTGTCCTCGTATTCAAAAGCCCAGGTCACATTCGGGATTTGAGGTACTTTAAAAGCTACCCCGGTTCGCACGATTACGGGAAATTTATTTATACTTTGCGATCCGTCTTCTCCAAAAATCTTATCTGTATTCCAAGTATATTTTGAATTTATGTCCTTGATTGCGATACCAAATGTGACCCATTCGCTTGGAGTAAAAAGCGCACCAAAATCAAAACCAACGCCGGTAGCCGAGACCGTCTCTCCATTGATGCCGATGTCGGGAAAACGGTTCCACAAAACCTTCACCGACAGCCCTAAGGACAAAACTCCGGTAGGATTCAATGCAAACGAAAACACAAAAGCATTTTCGGAATTGGATAGGTCTGCAAAATGTCGCCCGTCGCTATCGCGGCCATCAATATCGCCAACCCCAGCCCGAATCCAAGAGAGGGCAAAGCCTCCGTCTACTGCTCTGCTTCCACTTTTATCTACTTTTGGATGAATTGGCACACCAAAACCTACATAGGTGAATTGTCTATCCAAGGACAGAAATCTGAAGGAGGTCATGAGCTCTTTACTTTCAAGAAAAGGCAACCCAGCGGGATTGTAATAACTGGCTTCAATTCCTCTGGCTAAAGCCGTGTACGCATCGCCCATAGCCTTTGCCCGGGCTCCAATTCCTAATCGCAAAAACGCACCAGCCACACCGCCTTGCGCGAACAAAGGTGCGGTACAGCCAAATGTGAAAACAAGTATATAAATTCTCAACAAAACAGATCTTAAAAACCAATCAGCCGATTTTACATCAAATTTCAAAGAGTTTCTCCTTAGTCTGTTGAGTTAAATCTTCGTTTATTTTGCAGAAAATTATGTGCCAACCTATTTACCACGCCGAGTCGTTAAGCCATTCAAGTCATTTGCCTTCGGCGTCATTATTGAGAG
>JBHIAW010000346.1:0-1583 GCA_046758765.1 bacterium | reverse complement strand
ATTTCAAATCCTTCGGTAAAGAATCGCCAACGCCATCAAAATCAGATCCCAGTCCTACATGATCAACACCAGCAACTTCAACAACATGATCGATATGGTCCACCACATCTTTTATGGTTGAGTATGGATAAGGATTTTTTTCTCTATACTTGTCCATTTCAGTTTTCACACGGGGATCATTATCATCGGTAATCCCGTGTTTTGCCATATATTCCCCTCGATATGTCCAGTACTTATCACTATACTGATTCGCCTTTTCGGTAAGAAATGCTGAGCCAAAATTAATTTGAAGCACTCCGCCTTTCTTAGCCAGGGCTTTCAGCATGTCGTCGTCCACATTGCGCTCCCACCCTGGGGTAAAATAGCGGCAGCTTGAATGAGAGCAAATCGGGGGGACTTTTGTATAGCGCAGCACCTGGTAAAAGGTGGAGTCTGAAACATGAGAAATATCTACTATGATTCCTACTCGATTCATTTCCTCCACTACCTTCCTGCCAAACGGACTTAACCCATTCCAACCTTTATCGGAGTCATAAGATGAGTCACAAATTAAATTTTTCTTTGCATGTGTGAGCGTAATATATCGAATTGCTTTGTTATAAAAATATTCTATATTGGCCAAATCGTCCTCAATGCCTGAACCGTTTTCCATGCCGTATGGCAGTGAAATAAGCCCTTTTTCGAAGTTTGTTCTAACATCTTGAGGCGTTAATGCTTTGGCAAATTTGGACGGGTTAGCGGCAATGATACTATCCATCATCGCAATCAACGTATCAGCATGATTTTTGGAGACACCCGGTGTTTTCTGAAAACGTGCAGGAATATAAATCGACATGAAAGGCACATCTAAGCCCCCTTGTTTGGCTCGAGGATAATCAAAGTCGCCTTTTGCCATTGGTTGCGTTATATCTGCGAACTCCTTGAGTAAACGATATGGAACATCGATGTGTCCGTCCAAAATTATCGTTGACTTGGCTATATTCAATGCTTTCTTGTAAATCTCGACATCGTAGCCAGCCGGAATCGCTGAATTATCATCACCATTAAATAATAATGTTAGACAAACTAAGAATAAATTCATCATCCACATGGAAGTTCTCCTTTATAGTATTACTAAGCAAATCTTTGGTTTTTTTTGCCAAGAAATTTAAATAATAAATACGGTCATTGTTTCATTGTCCTATTGTTGAATTGTTCATTCTTGGCCAGCAATAGAACAATGGAACAATCCTTTTCTCCTCTATTGAATCCAACCTAAATTCAAGTTGATTCTACTTGCGGCTTCGCCGCGGTAGGATTTAATACACATGGAACTGAAAGTTAGTCTAATCAACTTTTGAATTGGTTGTACCGTCAATATTCAATCTATGGTCTAGATTGGCTACCGTCCAGGCGGTAAGATAGACCAACCTGGCGATCTTTTCCATTTTCTTAAAGTCTATTTTATCTACCGTATCTGTAGCCTTGTGGTAGTCTTCATGAATACCAGCGAAATAAAATACCAAGGGGATCCCGTGCTTTGCGTAGCTGTAGTGGTCACTTCGGTAGTAGAAACGATTAGGGTCGCTCTTGCTGTTGTATTT
>JBHIAW010000345.1:0-1606 GCA_046758765.1 bacterium | reverse complement strand
TAAATTATAACAAATTGCAGCGTGGAAGTCAACTATTTTATAGCAGGCCTTTGGTAGGCGGATACATCATGCAAAACACTGTATTCGCAGCGATGAGGAACTTTGAATCAAAATAAAGCCGAGGTAAAGGTTCTATGATATTTCTTTGTTAGTTCATGGTCATGACCTAACCAGGTGAATAGTGCTACACAAGCTTTACGAGGACCATCGTCATCTATGCGCCGGTTTAATTTTAGGACTTCAATCCAATTTTTGAGGGAGGCTTCATAGTTGTGTTCACGAAATGCTTGAATGCCCTGCAGATACAATTCCCAGGCTTCCTTGGCAGAACCGGATTGCTTTGCAGTTTGGGATAGGGATTCATACGAAGACTGCATGCGGTAAAGTGTACGCATGGCCTCTGCATTTTCAAATAGAGAGTGTTCTTCAGGTGCGTTTTCTAGTAATTCAAATGCTTTCTCTGGTTGGGATTCAAAAATAAGCTCTGCCAAAAGTATTCTTGCCTCAAAATTATTCTTATCCTCTCTAACAGCGGCTTCTAACAGTTTGCGGGCTCGATTTTTATCACCGCTCGTCAAGGCTTTCTTAGCTTCCACCAACATTTTCTTTGATTCTGTTGGGATATTTTCATCCAGCCAGCGATGCACCTGTATTTCTGGCAGTGCGCCCACAAACTCTGCTATTACTCGGCCGTGGTGGAACATTTTCACGGCTGGAATGCCTTGAATGCCCCACTGCATAGCCAATTGTGGCTGTTCTTCGGTATTAACCTTGACCAGTTTCCATTTGCCATTAGCCTCGGCTGCCAGTTTTTCTAATACCGGTCCGAGCATGCGACAAGGCGCACACCACTCAGCCCAAAAATCAACGACGATTGGGGTTTTTCGACTGGCTTCGATGACGTCTTCTTGGAAGTCGGTAATGGTTTCTTGCATAAATTTGTTCTCCTTATTCTTAAATGAGATGATTGTAGTTTTCAATATCGCTGATTAAATTTCACAATGGGAAATACGCTAAAGAGGTGTCTTCAGTTCCGATGATTGTAGTTTGAGAATACTATTTGTAATTAAACTACTCACTGCGTCAAAGCCGGCGCATGCAGAACGTATCCGCTCTTCTCCATGCGGTAGTGATGTTGCAGGTTGATCAGACTGGCAGGCATGATGGAGGTAAATCCAAATCGACTGCGGATGTCATCGATGGCGGATTCCAGGACTTCTCGGCGAGTGCGCTCGTTAAAGAGCTGCCCTTGCCAGTTTTTTCGGTCGATTTTTGAAACTACCAGGCCCACGCGACGCACCCGCAGCCGCCGAAAGGGCGTTTCGTTCAAGATCGTCTCAACTATGTTGTAAATCACCTCGGTGCTGTCCGTCATTTCGGGCAAACTTCGGGCTTTGAGGTAGCGCTTGTTGTCGGAATAGTCCACTTTGATGGCTACGGTCTGGCCGACTAAGCCTTCTTCCCGCAGCTTCTTGCCAACCCGTTCGGTGAGATACTGCAATACCTCACGCACCAATTCCGAGTCGCTCACGTCTTCCTCAAATCCGGTTTCACGACTGATCTGCTTTGGGATAATTTTCTGTTTAACTTTGCTGGGGTCAATTCC
>JBHIAW010000344.1:0-1617 GCA_046758765.1 bacterium | reverse complement strand
GATGGAGTTTCTGGATAGGTTTCGGTTCCACCAACGCATTTTTAATATGATAAAACTTTCCATCAAAATTCACAACTGGCTGAGTCCAACACGCCTTAACAGCCTTAACGGCTTCATACATCCGAGAAACAGGTTTATCCCATTTAATACCATAGGGATCCAGATTCATGGCTTCCCCAGCCCCTATTCCCAGAATAGCCCTACCGTTAGACAAGTGATCAAGGGTCACGACGGTTTGCGCCAGAACAGCTGGATGTTTTCTATGAGGATCCGTTACGCAGGACCCCAGTTTCAAGCGTTTGGTTTTAACGGCCAACGCGCTTAAAATGTTCCAAGCGTCAAGGAAGTCGAACCTTCTAACGGCAATGCCCACGAGGTGGTCAGCCATGAAAACTGAGTCAAACCCCTTTTCTTCAAGGTAAAGAGCTATGTCGAAGATCAAATCAGGCGTGTGGGGAGGAAGTTGGTAACCAAATTTTACGTCTTCAAACACCTTTTTCACCCGCAGATTTCAACCATAAGTTCACTACACCAATATGGAAGCACTGGGAAAATGTAGGTTATTCTGTGTTTTTCTCAATCAGTTCGTCTCTCCAGTCTTTAAAGTAGTAGACTTTTGTGCAAAAATACGTTTTTAGGGACCTAACTCCTTCAACAGCTTTTATGGCATTTTCGTTGTCGTGGATGTCGCTGAATCTTTTTCCGAAGAATATCATCAGTATAGTTGGTGAGTTAACCATGACGAAACAGTTGAAGAGATTTTTGACGTTATTGGTGATTGATTTTACGATTTTGTCTCGGGGGAATCTTGCGTCGTATTCTGCGCTGATTCCGCAAACTATGGTGCCTTTAGACGACATCGGATCAAAGGCTATTGTGTGATGAACCACCCCGCCATCGTAAAGTCTTTTCAATCTCCTGTTCACGGTTCTCGTTGAGACGCCGCATTCCTTGGCAATTTCGCTTGGACTTTTTCTGCTGTTGAACCTAATGGATTTGATAATTTTCCAGTCTAGTGGTGAAATTTCGATTTTTTTATGGATGTGCTGCGGCGAGTAGATAAGTGTATTAATTCCTGTGATCTCTTTTATCCTACTCATTTGTTGTATCGTGTTATCAAGATCGGTTGAGTTGAAAAAATCCATGGCTATTAACATCAAATTTTCTGTGGTGGGCATGATGAAACTTACTTTATCAATTTTGCCAAGTTCCTCAACAATCTTTTTCTCAGGTTCAGTGCCATATAGTTGTGCGCTTAGCCAGCAGTGGGTAGCGTTGAAAAAAGTTGCGCTGAGGTGGGTCTCGAATCCCAGCAAAACTCCTTCTTTCATCAGGTTCCTTATTCTGTTCTTTACCGTGTTTGCGGTAACCTGAAGCTTTTTGGCTATGCTGTGGTCCGACATTCGACTGTTAGTTGTCAACATCTTCAGAATGGAAACATCGAGATCGTCCAATTCATTCACTGTTTAACAATTGGGACACAAAACCTAAAAATCTTGTCCTTTTTTTCTCTGCCTTTTTCTCCACTGCTTATTAAGAAGTGCTTACAACTCTTACGAACAGGTGACGCGATATGGAGTTATTAGACGCAATAAAAACCAGAAGAAGCATCAGAGA
>JBHIAW010000343.1:0-1629 GCA_046758765.1 bacterium | reverse complement strand
CTAACGCTGCGGCTCTCTTGCGGCGGGGAGTTCGAGCACAGAACGTCGATACACCCACAGAACTTGATAGGAGCAACCAACCTTGAATTTTGCGTGGCGCCCCGCCGTCAAGAGCAGCCGCTTGTTAGCCGCACAATGGTCGTGCTGGATGAATTTGTTCTATATTCAGAAATCATATTCACTTTGGGTCAGGATTCCATATTCCAGTTGTAGCTGTCTCTCTGGCATACTCAGAAAAATCTTTGGCTTTTCTTCCCAGGACTTTTTCTATATCATTCGTGACACTAGAATTCTTGTCAACTAAAACCTCCGTGAAAAGGTAATTGATTAGCCATATGTAATCTTCCGGCACTTGATATTCTCTAAGCATTGCCTTGTACTCGTCCATCGTGATTGAACTAAACTGGATGTCCCTGCCAGTAACCTTTGAAATCTCTTCAGTGACTTGCTTAAATGTCAACTGGCGAGGACCTGTCAATTCATAGATTTGGCCGTTATGCTTGCCATCCAGGAGTGACTCTACCACAATATCCGCAATGTCATCCACGTCAACAAATGGCACAAGCGCTTCTCCTTTAGGTAGCGCAACATGGCCAGCTAATATTGGATCTAGAAAGAAACCTTCACTGAAATTCTGATTGAACCAACTTGCCCGAACAATTGTCCAATCTGCCCCGGCATTCATCACGACTTGCTCGCAAAGCTCAGCTTCTTTTTCACCTCTTCCCGAAAGTAAGACCATTTTTCGTATGCCACTTTTGACCGCTTGTGATGTAAATGTCTCAATGGCTTTCCGAGCACCTGGGACAGCCAAATCGGGCTGAAATGTGATATAAACCATGTCCATCCCATCTAAGGCCCCTGCCCAGGTTTCCGGGTTTTCCCAATCGAACGGTGGCTCAGCAGCACGTGAACCGATTCTTACTGGTATGTCGCGTGCTTTAAGCCGTTCCACCACACGGCGGCCAGTCTTGCCAGTACCGCCAATCACCAAAATATTATTCGCTTGCTGCGGATTCTTACTTGTCTCTTGCATGGTATCCTCCTTTGTGAAATATTTATATTAATCGTCTAATCGGGACCGCGCTCTTCAAAGTCTGAATAGTAGAATTATTAACAAAGTAGATACCAAGCTCGCAAAGGCCGTCCTGATTGAGTTCCATAGGTTCCAACGCGGTTCGAAGTCTTGACGAGCCGCTTTTTGCGTTGTTTCATTCATAGCGTCGACATCCAGAGTTTGTAGTTTGTTATTCAGCGGTATGTTAATAGTGACCGTCGGTAATTGGACGCCGAGAAGATAGGCAAGTACAGCGAAGATTATGAGCAGACGCCTAGCTCCAACCAATTGTCCGATGCCAAGCACAGCCGAAGTCACCAAGGCCACAACTGAACCGACCCACAACAACACAAAAACCGGCTGATTATTTTGAATAATGCGATCCATCACCTGAAAAGCTCGGATGAACTCCGGGTGATTTAAACTTTTTATGCCCGGCATCACCACTAAGGCAAAAGCAAACAAGAAGCCTGCAACCAGGGAACACAGAAATGCAGCCAAGATCAATGCAATCTGAAAGATTCCTTCAGTTGACATGGAAAAGTCCCCTTTCTTGTGTTAATGCGGCTAAC
>JBHIAW010000342.1:0-1705 GCA_046758765.1 bacterium | reverse complement strand
GCCGCAATTGCAAGATCACAACAGGCGACGAACTCCCAGCCACCCCCTGCTACTGCACCGTTTACTCGGGCGATAACTGGCTTTCCACAGTGCATTATCATGTCGAAGATTCTACCGTAGAATTCTCCCCACTCCCAGAACTTCCAGGGTTTCCTATTGTATACCTCGGCATACTCGTGCACGTTTCCACCAGTGCAGAAGGCCCTGTCGCCTACACCGGTCATCACTATAAATTGGACGGAATCGTCTCCCATAGCCCTCTCGTAACCAGTACATATTTCTTTGAGGGTCCCCAGGACATACGAATTCATCTCCCCAGGGTTGTTAATGGCAATACACGCAGTGTAATTGTACCAATTAGGATCGTATCTAACAGTTCGCCAGTCTTTCGGGTCCTCAGCTGGATACCAGTCGTATTCCCTTTCTGCCATGTTTGTCACATCAATCGGAATTGTTTTTCAAATATATTTAAGACTTACCAGAGATGGGAGATTAGCTGAGAAATCTATTAAGGCATGCTAGAGGAGAGTTCTATACTATTTGTAAGTCGCTTTTTGACGTGTGATCGTCTGGATCGGGTGCGCGCGCATTTTATAAGGAAACAAATAAAATGTACTAATTCAAGAGCGTGGGCGTGGGGAAGGATGGCGGATATACCGGAAAAAATACAGACTTGGCAAATGGTACAACCTTGGAAAAAGGACCCGGAAACCGGCAAACTAATTGGGGGTAAACTAGAAAAAACCGAGATTCCCGTTCCTCCACTTCAACCAGGAGAAGTCCTAGTTGAGATAGCTGGTTGTGGAGTCTGCCACACTGACCTCGGCTACTTTTATGGTGGTGTTCCCACTGTAACCAAGCCTCCTCTTACATTGGGCCACGAAATAAGCGGTGTGGTGGAAGCAGGAGAAGAGAAGCTCGTAGGCAAAGAGGTGATTATCCCGGCCGTTATGCCATGCAACAAATGTCCAATTTGCGCTGCAGGAAGGGGAAATCGATGTTTAGCACAAAAAATGCCTGGCAATAGCCTAGGAATCTATGGAGGCTTTTCCAGTCATATTCCTGTTCCAGCTGAAGACTTATGCGTAGTAGAGAATCGTTGTGACTTTCAACTCGCCGAGCTTGCTGTTATAGCTGATGCTGTGACAACTCCGTATCAAGCATGTGTGAGAGCTGGACTTAAACAAGGAGACAACGTTGTCGTAGTCGGTGTGACCGGTGGTGTTGGCAGTTACGTGGCTCAAATGGCTAAAGCTTTTGGCGCCAAAACCGTTATAGGCATTGACCTAAATCCAGCTAAGCTGGAAAGAGCCCTTAAGTATGGCGCCGACTTCGTCATTAACTCAACAGGTAAGGATGCAAAAGCTGTTCGTCAAGAATTCCGAGAAATTTGCAAGGCACACGGTCTTCCGAGCCACTATGGCTGGATAACCTTCGAGGTCACTGGAGTAGCCCCTGGACAGGAAATAGCTCTTAACCTCTTATCTTTCGTCGGTAAGCTTATTTGGGTCGGCTTTGGCATGCAGAAGAACGAGTACTGCCTCTCAAGGCTTATGGCCTTCGACGCCGAAATCGTAGGGACATGGGGTTGTTTGCCAAAATATTATCCAAAGGTACTCGAATTGGTTCTAAACAAAACAATCAAAATCAGACCGTTCACCGAACTTAGACCAATGAGCCAAATAAAAGAAGTTTTTGAAGAAGC
>JBHIAW010000341.1:0-1742 GCA_046758765.1 bacterium | reverse complement strand
GGCAAGTCCATAGCTTTCGTCAGAGATAACAATCTGGTTTTGATGGAATTAAAAAGTGGTAAAGAGACGCAATTAACTCATGATGGCCACGAACATGTGCTTAACGGTCATTTTGATTGGGTTTACGAAGAAGAGTTCAGTATTATTGAAGGATGGCAGTGGTCACCTGATGGGAATTATATCGCTTATTGGCAGATCGATGAGCGCCGGGTGCCCGGGTTTGATATTGTTCACTACGATTCTCTGCATTTAAACTGGAATCGCATGCGATATCCGAAAGCCGGGGATCCGAATTCCATAGTAAGAATTGGTGTGGTCCATGTAAAAACAGGAAAAAATATCTGGATGGACATCGGTACCGAAGATGATATTTACCTGCCCAGAATTAAGTGGCTACCCAATAGCAAGAAATTGACTATCTTGCGCTTGAACCGCCTTCAGAATAAGATCGACCTGCTACTCGGAAATGTTACCACAGGTAAAACTGAGGTGATTTTCACCGACTCCGATAAAAAATGGCTGGATGTTGACGATGACTTGAGATTCTTGAAAAAGTCAAATCAATTCTTGTGGACATCCGAAAAAGACGGGTACAAGCACATTTACCTCTACGACTTGGAAGGTAATTTGGTGCGTCAAGTTACTCAGGGAGAATGGGAAGTTAGAAAAGTTGTGGCAGTGGATGAAAAAAATCAATTCATTTACTTTACCGCAACGGAAAAATCACCCCTGGAGAATCATCTTTATCGTATCGATTTTTATGGTAAAGATTTTCAACGAATCACAAATATGCCAGGTTGGCACTCGGTGAACTTCTCTCCTAATTTTAAAACATATCTTGATACCTACTCCCAAATCAATGTGCCTCCAAAAGTCGGCTTGTTTACAAACACAGGTAAATTAAGAAAGATTGTGGTAGAGAATCCGTTGGATGTTCTAACTGAATATCGTATGAACCACTACGAATTTTTCACACTCGAAACCTCCGATGGAGTCACTCTTAACGCCTGGATGCTGAAACCACCTGATTTTGCTGAAAACAAAAAATACCCGGTCTTAATGTATGTGTATGGCGGCCCGGGTTCTCAAACCGTTCGCAATCGCTGGGGCGGCAAAAGGCATCTGTGGTTTCAATTGCTGGCACAAAAAGGGTATCTCGTCGTCAGTGTCGATAATCGCGGCACAGGCGCAAGAGGTGCGGCGTTTAAGAAAATCACTTACAGAAATTTAGGCCATTGGGAAGTGCACGATCAGATTGAAGCAGCAAAATATCTGGCTTCCCTGCCCTATGTTGATAAGAACCGCATCGGAATATTTGGCTGGAGTTACGGCGGCTATATGTCCTGCCTATGCCTTTTCAAAGGGAATGACATTTTTAAGGCGGCTATATCGGTAGCCCCGGTCACCCATTGGAAATTTTATGATACCATCTATACCGAACGCTATATGCAAACACCGCAATTAAATCCGTGGGGGTATGAAAATAGTTCTCCTTTGAAATATGCAAAAAACTTGAAAGGTAATCTCTTGCTCATCCATGGTACGGCCGACGATAACGTCCACTTCCAAAACTCAGTGGCTTTGGTTAATGAACTCATCGCGCATAACAAACAATTTGAAACCATGTTTTATCCGGGTCGTTATCATGGCATCCGGGAACGTACAAAGAACACACAAGAGCATATTTATACTTTGATGACGGACTTTTTACTTGAAAAACTATGAACCCAGATTCGGAAAAC
>JBHIAW010000340.1:0-1751 GCA_046758765.1 bacterium | reverse complement strand
TTAGAGTCTTAATTGTTATTTCTTTGCATTTTTTGCAAAAATATTTTTAATCAGTAGTAATGTTTGCTAGTTTCGGAATGAGAAAAAGTTGCCTCAATTGTAAGCCAGCTGTAATTATATGGCGGCCAATTTTAGTCAGATAGTATTTGTAGCAGTGGCCGATTTTTTTGACCAAACCATGGGTTCTCAGACGCTTGATGATGATTGAAATTTGTGCGGTTGATTTATGCGCCGGTTTGGCTCTCAGATTCTTGTTCTGGAAACCACTGATATTAAATTCTGCGCTGGCAATGGACTCAAATATTTTTTGGTCATCGCCGGTAAACAAGTTAAAGCCCTTATAGGGGCGGTTGTTTTCGACGACGGTTTTTGAAATTCTCTTTAATAATTTGATGCCGCTACTGATATCATCAAAGGCGGAGATAAATTCCAGATAGCGGCGATTAGCTGAAGCTAACAATTGACTGAGGGCCGTGAGGCTGTAAATTTCTTTTTTCATGTTGGCCCACTTTTTTTGTTGAGTACCATTGCGCTGTTCTACCGTGCGGTAGTGCTTGAAAAAGCTGACATTATTGACCGTGGACTCGATTCGCAACGCCAAGGCGAATTTGTCATACATTTTGATCGACACCGGACCCATGCTATGCTTGATGCGGGTGTTGAAATTGTTGCCCATTTGGTCTTGATAATTGCCATGCAATTTGCGACCTAAAAAGCTGGCGATGTTTTCAGGTTTGACCGTATGGATAGCCGTGCGGGTCAGATGCTCATAGATGGCCTGTAAATCCTGTTGACGGTTAAAGATAATATCAGTGGCGTATTCGGCCTGCATAATTGACCAGTGGTAACCCAAGTTAAGCTTTTTTATGATCGGACAGTATTGATTGGCGAATCGATCCAGGATTTTGTGGATCACAGCAACGTTAAGCCGGTCGACAATCTGCTGGGCTTTGGCGAAATTATCAATTGAGACAAAAAGATTATCCCTCAGCTCGTAGCCGATCTTACGCTTTTTTAACCCAGCGGCTAACCAGTTGTGAGCGTTGAAGTAGATTTGCAAACGAAACGGACACCAGGTGGGCACACGCACATAGCACAGGCCGAGTTGATTGTCGATAAAGTAAAAATAATAATGCAGACATTTGCTTAAATCAGCTCTGAGATAGGTACGGTGGCTTTTTTTATCATGCCAGGGTTTATAAGTTGCGCATGGTTCCATGGCTGAAAAGATGTGCACCATACCCGGATGTTCACCGCGCTTTTTCAAAATTTGTTGAATGCGCTCTTCTTTGCGAAAGTTTTTCTTTTTGATATATTCGATCTGTAGCCCGTTATCTTGCGCAATTTTGTCAGCATTGTCTCTTAGTTGATTGCGTAATGGTTCGGCAAAACGGGGATAATCAAAGATGCGAATTTTGTTGATATTTAAAAATGTGGTCATCCCCTGGGCATAGCAAAGACCGGGAAGCGTGCCTTGAATGACAATGCGATCATAGCATGACAGCTGTCCACGGATTTTGGCGGCATATCGTTCAGTTAATAAAGCCATGGCTTCTTGTCCCCTGCTGTGAGATTTAGGTTGCCGGGGATTATAAACAAAAAATCAGCAAGTTGCCAATGCAGTTGTTGTTTGGGTCATTGTAACATTGGAATTTAGAATTTGTTTCGAATTTCGTGCTTCGAATTTCGAATTTAGCGGACAAGATGAACCATTAAAGATACCTGTTTGGTTCCGGCTTGTCCGGGTTAGG
>JBHIAW010000339.1:0-1756 GCA_046758765.1 bacterium | reverse complement strand
TGGCATAGGTTGATTGAGGTTGACAGTTGAGATTATAAACGCATCATTACCGACGTATTGTTCCAGGCGGTTTACCTCCTTTCTGAGTTGTCTTTGCTGTTCAAGTTGTTGCCGGCGACGGGCCACAATGCTTGGACTTAAACCCTGATGACATTGCTCAGGGGTGACAAAATTGATGCCTGAATGCAAGTGCTCGGTATTATACCATCGAAAATAGCGGTCAAAATATTCAGCGGATTGCTTACGGTCTAAAAAGCGGCCGGGATACTGCGGGGCTCTTTTGACCGTACTAAATAATGACTCCACAAAAGGATTATCATTGGGGGTTCGTGGCCGGGCAAACAGCTGCGGCATGTGGTGATCTTCGAACATGCGCTTGATTGATTTGGCCTTCATTTGCCGGCCTCTGTCATTGATGATTTCAGGACGCTGGTCTTCAGCTAAATCCAGGATGTTCTCACCGATCAGGCCCTTTTCCAGCAGGTGTTGGGCTTGTTCGGCGGTTTGATGCCAACTGACCAGCCAGCAGATGGCTTTGCGGGAATATTCATCCATAAGCAAATATAGATAGAGAAATATGGCCTTCTCGCAAGTTAGCAAATAACTGATATCCCAGCACCAGCGTTGATTGGGTGCGGTGAGCTCTTTACGAACAGGTGGCAGGGATCGGCCATTATGTCGACGCTGATAGCCTCGCATCGAAGTAAGATTGGCGGAACGTAATATGCGATATACCGAGGAAAAAGATACGAAAAACAAACCCAGATCCCAGGCGGTTACAGCCAAAATTCGGTGGGCCAGATCAGCATATTCTTCTCTTTTGGCCATCTGCAAAACGGCTACCCTTTCTGCCGGCAGAAGCTTGTGCACCGGCTGCTTTGGACCGGGCTTAAGATTATCCAGACTCTGGGCGCCGGCCTTGAATTTGCTGCGCCAGCGTACCACACGGCGTCGATTGATCCGCCACATCTTACAAGACCGGCTGATAGAAACACCTTGTGTTTTTGCCTGTTCAACCATAACCATAATGTCCAGCTTCTGTTGCGGCTTAAGCCACTGGCCTTTTATCTCTCCCACGAACCCCCATTGGTTTTTTTTCTCAAAATTGCAAGCTCCACCGCCTGATCGGCTAGGGCGCGTTCTTTCTCCTCCAACTCCTGCTTCAGGGCCTCGTAATCGTCTAAAGGCACCTTCTTACGCTTTGGTCCAGGTCGATTCGCCAAGTGCTCAAGCGCCCCTTCTTTTACCTGCTGACGAATACGGGCTAGATCCGTTGAGTAGATCCCTTCGCGTCTTAAAATTTCTCCGACGGGAACCTTACCGCTTTGGGATTCTAAAAATATCTGAAATTTTTTCTCTGCTGATAAAAAACGTCGCTTCTTTTTTCCAGCAAAAGATTGATGACTTTCGGATTTTGGATCTTTACTCACACTCATGGTATACTCCTTTCACAATTGCCCCCGCTGGGCCAGCTCCGGTCGCCCTACGGGCTCCCTCCGTTGGCCCAGCGTTTTCCCATATACCATGTAGTGTAATTAAAACCAACTTTTGAGACATAAATTCAGAAACCGGGGGACGGTGATGTCTTAATGGGTTCTAAGGATGAAAATAAAACTTTTAATACACTTGCATATTCTTATTTTGAAGGCTGGGCCAGTGCAGTATCGGATTTTTGGGAAGAAATTGGAATTGATTATCACACTATGGCAGAAGAAAACGGATTCGAATAAGCCATGTTTGCAATTTATAACGAATT
>JBHIAW010000338.1:0-1850 GCA_046758765.1 bacterium | reverse complement strand
ATTCATACAGCCCCTGCTTCTTCTGCATACCATGTCAAGCGAGGTGTAAGCCAGAAGTTAAGGTTTACTGACCTATCGGATGTTAAGATAAATGGTTCGTATCTAATTGGCGATCAAGAGTGGCTTCTAACTTTCGGAATAAATTTACCCATAGGTGACGAACGCTTAAACGATAGCGAATTTATTGTGGCAAATGTTATCGCAGAAGATGCCTTAGATTTTCCACTCAGTCTTTACGGTGCTGGATACGAAGCAAATGTTGGCTTTTTTAGAGCATTCAATTTAGGCAACTCGACTATCGGCGTAGGCGCCTCCTATTTCTTAAGAGGTGACTTTCAATTTCTTGACGGCGATAGTACTTCTATTTTGAAACCAGGAGACGAAATAACAGGAACCATAGGGTTAAATTGGAAGATTCCTAATGGCAATATAAACATGGATTTTTATTTTACCAACCGTATGCACGATAAATTAAGAAACATAAAGGTATTTGAACCAGGAAACAAGATAGTCTTGAACTTTTCAACCGTTTTGAAAAGGTATCCGTTTGCATTTCAGTTTTGGATAATTAACCGTTGGAAATTCGGCAGTAAACTGGCTCCTTCATTACAGGACTTCGATTTTATACGTGAAGACTTAAACAAAAATCCACACCAAATAGAACTTGGCACTACCCTTATTCATGAAATATTTAATATGAGTATGACGATTCTGTATAGTCTGGATTTAAAAAAATTTGCCAAGAATGACGCAGGTAGCGAAGACGCATTTGTGTATGGCGGTGGAATTGGATTCCGTTTAAATCCGATTGAGTGGTTAAATCTGGGAGCCACTTTCAAATATTATGATGGTTACCTTACCAGTCTGGGTGAGAATTTTGAATTATCTGGATTTCAAGTTAGTGGCGTTTTAAGATTCTCCTTTTAAAAGCGAAGTTCAAAATTTTTACAATTCCTTTATTGTTATGCACAGTAAAAATATTCTATTCGGCATTTTTTTTAATGTCATTATTCTACTTTTAGTGGGTTGTAAAGACCAACCGACATCCGTCACAAAAGATGGCCAACTTATCATAGAGGTGACATTTGAAAGCGAAAACCGGCATGTCAAAACGTCTTTAGCAAAATATAGCGAAATTGGAGTGTCCAAAAATGAGATGCAGAAATCATTAAAATCAACTATAAAAATAACAGATGTAAATGTTCGAGTTCTGGAAGCCGATAGTTCAGAAATAATTCAAGAAGGCTTAGAGGAACAAACCGATGGCTCCTTTCAAGGAGTTATTCAGGTACCTGCTGGAAATAATAGAATTATTGAGGTAACAGCCCTAAATAATAGTGATATCATTGCAGCAGGGGATACGGCCAATGTAGATATACTACCGGGTCGCTCCACAGGCGTTGAAATTCAACTAGCATTTGTTTCTGGAGTCAAAAGAAATTTGACGATTGTTTCTGGCCAAGATCAGCAAGGCTTTCCGGGATCATCACTTCCCGAGCCTATCGTTGCGAAGGTTTCTGACGTAGAAGGTAATGGGGTGTCAGAGATTGATGTAATTCTTAGAGTAATTCAAGGTGAAGCATTTTTTGGCAATCAGCTTGATTCTTTACTAACTACTACCAATTCAGCAGGGTTAGCTTCTGCCATCCTTTTCTTAGAAAATACCCCAGGTGAGATTCTGGTGCAAGTGTCAGCCAATGATCGTAGTGGAGATCCTTTGGTGGGCTCACCGGACACCGTAAGAGCAACGATATTAGCTCCTCCCCCTCCCGTCATAAGCGATTTTGAACCAATTATCGGGACCGAAGGAACACCGGTCACCATACGTGGAGAAAATTTTAACTTTCCGC
>JBHIAW010000337.1:0-1854 GCA_046758765.1 bacterium | reverse complement strand
TACAACGTGCCTAAATTTGCTAGCATTGACATATCCCCGGCTTTGGTGAGGCAATTAGCACCTCATCCAAATGTTCTGGGTATAAAAGAAAGCTCAGCCAAGATGTCCAAATTGACGGAGCTTCTCCATTTTGCAACCTCTAATTTTCATGTACTTATCGGAAATGATACCCTTTTTCTTCCCGGACTTTTTATGGGAGCATCAGGAGCCATATTAGCATTATCCAATGTGGCCCCTCATGCCTGTGTGGAAATCTATCGGCTGTTCGGTGAGAAATCTTATAACCAAGCTCGGCAAATTTATATTAAGTTAATTCCACTGGCAAGAATACTGACAAAAACTTACGGTATACCTGCTATCAAAGCTGCCTTGGACCTTCTAGGTTTTTATGGGGGTAAACCAAGAGAGCCGCTTTTACCATTAAGTCCAGAAAAGATCGATGAAATTCGTACACTATTGAAACAGGCTGAGTTGCTGTAACCTTTCATTCAAACCTATTCGTTGAAAATTTTGGTGAAAAACGAGGAAAAGAACATTTATCCCAGAGTCGGAAAACCTGTGACGGTTAAATTCAGAGAGCATGCGATTGGGTATTTTTCAAGCTCATGGGCTGCTAGGTATAGGGTATAAGGCATAAGGGAATAAGGCCGATGAAATGGCGATACATCTACTTATTCCCTTATACCTTATACCTTATACCTTTGTAACCTGCAGATAATAAAATCTGCAACTATTTCTCAACACCGGTTGAATCTGGGTGTAGAATTAACTACGGTTCAGTTTAACAAAATTATTGGTTGATCATGTTGAAAATTAGTGAAAAGACTGTGGATAACCTGGTCGTGCTATCTTTAGAAGGAAAATTATCTGGTTTAGAAAACCGGGGTCAGATACAGGACAGGGTTCGGGATTTAACTTCCAAAAAGAAAAATAGGATTATCATTAACCTGTCTCAAATTAAATGGATTGACAGCACTGGCCTTGGTGAATTGATCTCTTCTCTGTCTACTGCTAAGAAACATGGTGGGAATCTTGTATTAGCTAATATACCAGATCCCATAAAGAGCCTTCTTAAAATGACGAACCTTGAACAGATTTTCGACACCTACGAAAGTGTCGAACGCGCACTGCATGAAATGAAAGGTTAATGGTAACTATTCAGGCTGTCATTCTACAAGAATCTTTTTTGAATCAATGTCCGAACCAACGTTGTTTACTTAGTGCTAAGATTTACAAAGATTCCTGCGGAATGACTGGGCAGCCTGAGTAGTTACAAAATAACTAATAATTAGGATTCACTTCGGAGGCAAGTAATGTCATTTGAACCTGCATCACAAGATGAGAAGTCAAATTCGGATGATAGCAACGAGCAAGAGAAAGCCTTTGCTATTACACCCTCGGACTCAGAAAGAATCAAGGTCATAAGTCGAGTCATTTTGTTATTCGTATTATTGTACCTATTTATATTGAGCATAAAGATGATGGGTACAGCATTCAAACTTTTTGGAAAAGATTTCGCCGAGCAATTAATTGCAACCACGTCAAATCCATACGTGGGTTTACTTATTGGCATTTTGACAACTAGTGTGATTCAGAGTTCCTCGACCACTACCTCACTTGTTGTAGGCCTTGTAGGTGCGGGAGCCCTGACGATTTCGAATGCCATTCCTATCATTATGGGAAGTAATATCGGTACCAGTATCACCAATACCATTGTCTCGATGGGGCATGTATCGCGAAGCAATGAATTTAGACGAGCTTTTGCTGGTTCGACGGTTCACGATTTTTTTAATTTGATAACGGTAGTGATTTTATTTCCTTTGCAATTGATGACTAATTTCTTAGGTATTGTAG
>JBHIAW010000336.1:0-1893 GCA_046758765.1 bacterium | reverse complement strand
CTGGTGAATTGACCATAACCAAGAGAAATCCACATAGGCACGGTCGACTAAATAGTTTTTGTAGAAAAACGCCCTGATCGGCGTCATTTTAACACATGGGAGTGAAAGCTCATGTCCAATGTTTCAACGAAAGACAGGAGATTCCGACGGAAATGGCCTCATCCCATATGTTGCTATGAGATTTGGAAACACCTCTCCCCAGGTTAATCATTTGATCAAGAGCTTATAGCCTCTATATGAGCTGTGCGATCTTTTGCAGATTAAAAGTTACAACAGATAGCCCAACATAACTTTGGAAGGCTTCCCAACCTTTCCAAAGACAGCGTTTTAATCCGTAGCTTCGCATCAGGGCAGAAATGATTCCTTCAATGCCGGCACGAAAACGCTGCAAAGTTTTGAACCATCGCTCTTTCTCAATTTGTCTCCGATCTTTTGAACGGTAGCCGGGCTTGCAGATAGAGAGTTTCTTGACACCTTCTTGGTAGGCTAATTGCTCATTATCCAAGCTGAAAAAACGTCGGTCACCACAGAGCTTGTTGGGAGCATGTCCATACTGTTTTTGATGGATTGCCAAAATATCAGGGATCATATTGGCATCATCCGGGTTACCTCGAAGGACCTGGTATTGGGTTATGAGTCCACTCTTTGCAGTAGTAATCAATACTTTGTGCCCAAACTCAGTGGGCGACTGGGTTTTCCCTCTTTTGATAATGTCGGTGTGCTCTTCAAAGATGGAGACAACCTTATCTGATGCAGGGACCTTTTCTCCTTTTAAAACTCGACGTTCACATTGATCGATTGCAACCGCCGACATGGTCAAGAAGTGATCAAGTCCCTCATAGAGTGAGAGTATCTCTGGAGCAGGTTGATTGTTCATTTCCTTCAAACATCTTTCACCCATGAGAAATACTTCATTGGCTATCTTGATAAGGTCTTTGTAAAATTTCTGGCGGTTATCCTTGGCCTTTGGACCCTTGGCCATCACGATACGGTAACAGAGTTTCTTTGCTCTTCTTGTTCTCTTGGAAAAAGCAAAGTTGATCTCTGGAAGCGCTTCACAAGCTCTTTGCATAATGCGAGTCAAGACCCGGATACTATCCCACAACAGGCGAGCATCAAGAGGATAGGTTATGTTGGTCTCCACCACTGTTGTGTCTGCGCGAAGAAATGTCCCCTTTTCAACTTTTCGCTCTTTTGCATATAAGACCAGGATGTCATTGATTTGTTGCCATGTTTCATCCTTAATCGATTTGATAGCCTTCTGAAGTGTTGTGTAATGGGGGATAGGATCAGAATTAAATCGTGTGAACCAACGGAAGGAAACACTGTCTTCTAAACGCTCCCATAGTTCTCGATATGAATACTGTTTGTATTGCTTCAACACAGCGCAACGAGCAATACGTTCAGCACTCATGCCATGTGCTCCCGAATCACTTGAACCTTCTGTTAGGTCTGCATGAACGGCCGCTACAATATCTGGATTAGCGTCAATGATTGCACTCATTTTTTTCAATTTTTTATTCGGCTTGAAGAGGCCAATCAGTAGATTGATTGCATGGTCAAAAAGGGATCTTTGTGCTACTATCATCTTGCGCATTTTGGTCTCCTTTTTTGTGGGGTATTCTTTGCTAGTTTATTGATATTTCAACAAAACTATAGCAAAAGACCGCAAAATTGTCGAGGCCAAAATGCTTATAATATGCTGATTTTAATAATTTTTTTAACCCTCGCTACAGGAACTAATTAGAATTTATGAAGAAAGTTACTTTTGATGTAAAGAAGACCGTTTCTTATTGGGTTGAAGGTGGTGAATATGATTTAGGAGTTGCCACCGCAATGCTCAAGGCTAAGAAATACCCATATGCGCTCTTTATAGGGCATCTCGCCTTGGAA
>JBHIAW010000335.1:0-1917 GCA_046758765.1 bacterium | reverse complement strand
CGGTAGTGCCGCTGCTGAATGGGTTTGGCGGTGTGAACTCGGCTCTGCTGACAGCAGCCACGGCCGCTCTGGGTGCGGTAATGCTTGTTTGGTCCAGAAAAAAACCTTTCTCTATCGGTTTTACCTCCGTTACTGTTTTAACACTGGGATTCATTACCTTGAGTATGCTTGGTCTTAAGAATGAAGTGCCTATTTCAAAAGACCTGAACAAGGACATGTATCGCATGCTTACCAATCCGTTGGATAAAGTGGAAATTGTTGAAAGCCGATGGAGTGCGTTTGGGCGCACGGACTTGGTTAGCAGCGCCCTTGAACCCAACATCATGACCATTTTTGTGGACGGAGCGGCTGGTTCTCCCATGTTTAATCTTGATTCTCTACTTAGCGATTCAGTGCAGGTAACGCATCTAATTTCTCACTTCAGTGAAGGTTTCCCGTTCTTCTTTTTGAACAAAAATGAAAAAGACAGCGCCCTGATCATCGGCTCTGGAGGTGGACGGGATGTGGTGGTTGCACTTCTTGGGGCCGTCAAATCGATTACTGCCGTGGAGGTTAATCCGGACCTAGTACAGATTGTAAAAGATTATGCGTGGTTCAATGGCGGAATTTATACTGCAAAACCAAATGTGCAGGTGGTCGTTGCTGAGGGCCGCAATCACATTCGTTCCACCCATGCAAAGTATGATTTAATCATGCTTGCGATTCCAATTATTAAAAGCAGTCGGAGCGTTGAAGGGTATGCTTTGACTGAAAATTATCTTTTCACGGTGGAATCTTTTGAAGACTATCTGGACCACTTAACACCCGAAGGTCGCATCATCATCGTTGCCCACGATGATTTAGAAATCTATCGTCTCATAAGTCTGGCCCTCACGGCGTTTGAAAAACACAAGGTCTCCCAGCCGGAAGCTATGAAACATATTTACACGATTGCTTCTGGTATGATGCCAACTATTGTAATAAAAAAGCAACCATTTGATAGTCTAGAAGTCGAACAGCGCCATGCATTGCTGCATAAGCTTGGCTTCGACACAGGGAGTTTCTTTGTTCCGTATGTGAGACAGCTCATCTTGCGTCCAAATGAGCAGCTTGGACTTGACTACGAGTGGCGCATGTTCGACCAAATTCTAGTTGACATTTCAACCGGCAGACTAACTTTGGATAAACTTATCGAAGCTGCGATAGTTGATATCGGACCGGTAACAGATGACAATCCTTTTTTCTATAAATTAGAGCCGGGTTTACCAAAACCGTTCGGCATATTTTCTCTTTTGATTGTCTTAACCTCTGGTTTCGTAATAGGACTGGTTTTGATTCCAAAAGCGCAAAAAGATACGCCATTAAGGCAAAGATATTTTACAACTAACATAGCCCTGTATCCTCAATTAAAAACATTTCTGCTCATATTCTTTTTTCTGGGGATGGGCTTTATGCTCATAGAGATTGCCCTCTTTCAGAAATTAATGCTTTTTATAGGGCAGCCGGTGCTGGCGCTGACCGTGCTCCTATTCTCCTTGTTTCTTGGAACAGGATTAGGCAGCCTTACGAGTTCAATGGCTAGCAAAAGCTTGGGTCGTGCGGTTGCGGCCGCCTCGCTTACTGTTTTCATTTTAACGTTCGTCTATGCCTTATCCATCGCAGATCTCTTTAGCTTAGCATTTGACCCGAAAATCACCGCAACTTTGCTGCTCGTACCGCTCGGTTTTGTAATGGGATTTCCATTCCCCTTATCGATTCGGTTGATGAAAGAATACGGCTTAGGAGATTCGGTGTATTTGATGTGGGGGTTCAATGGGGTTGCCTCGGTACTCGGTTCTGCCCTAACTATGATTATTGGCATTCTTCTGGGCTTTTCATATGCACTCTACCTGGGAGCGATTCTTTATGCCGGAGTGGGTGGACTTGCCATCTTACTTA
>JBHIAW010000334.1:0-1941 GCA_046758765.1 bacterium | reverse complement strand
ACCTCCAAAGGAATGGCACCGGCGCTTAGAACCAAATCATGAAAAGCTCGGACATCAAAATTTTCGTCTAAAGCCTCCTCCGCCCGCGTCCGCAACTCCCGGATTTTCATTTGACCGATTTTGTAGGCCAAAGCTTGGCCGGGCCAGGCGATGTAGCGGTCTACTTCGTTTGCCACATTGGTTTGGGTGAGCGCCGAGTTTTCGAGCATATAATTGATGGCTTGCTTGCGCGACCAACCAAACGCATGGATTCCCGTGTCCACAACCAAACGCAAGGCCCGCCACATTTCATAAGAAAGAAAGCCAAACTCAGAGTAAGGATCTTGATAAAATCCCGCCTCTTTACCCAGACTTTCCGCATAAAGTCCCCATCCCTCCACAAAGGCGGTGTAACTTGCTACGGTTCGAAACGCGGGAACGTTTTTCAATTCTTGCTGGAGCGCAATCTGAAGATGGTGACCGGGTACCGCTTCATGCAGGGCCAGGGCCTCCATTTCGTATTTCGGTCGGCTTCTTAAATCGTAGGTGTTGGCGTAAAACCAACCGGGCTGAGTCCCATCGGCCGACGGTCGGTTATAGTAAGCGGTAGTGGACTGCGGCGCGGCATATTGAGGGACTTCCCGAACTCCATAAGGCGCGCGTGGCAGCCTGCCAAATAGTCTGGGCAGGGCGGCATCCATTCTTTTGCAGATATCCCGATAGCCTCTCAAAAGCTCTTCTGGTTTGGTGTAATAAAAACGGGCATCGGTTCGGAGAAACTCTACGAACTCTTCAAAGCTGCCCTGAAATCCGGTTTTTTCGATTATTTCCTGCATGCGTTTCTTAATCCGCGCCACCTCTTTCAGGCCGATTTCATGAATCTCTTTTGCTGTAAGATTGGTGGTGGTAAACCTTTTGACTCGAAAGTTGTAAAAGTCCTCCCCTTTTGGATACCGTTTAGTAGCCGCAATTTCTGTACTCGCGTTAGCGAGGTACTCTTCTGAGAAAAAGCGTCTAAATCTGTCAAAGGCGGGAATCACCTTTTCCTTAAGTATTTGTTGAACTCGTTGTCTCAAATTTTCCTGTTCAGTTGCTGCAAAAGTTTCGGGAAAGAATTTGAATGGCTCGTATAGCGGGAAGTCATCCATAGATGTTGTGATTAAATGGTCAATCTGATCAGGCACCGCTTGTAAGACAAGTTTCGGGGGTGTGGTCCCACGTTTGAGTCCTTCTTTTAGAAGAGCAATCTGATCATCAATTAAGGTCGGTATGGCCTGAAGGCGGGACAGGTAGTCCTGGTAATGTTCTTTGGTTTGCAAAGGCACGCGTTCAAGCTTCTGAGCTAAGTCCAGATGAAATCCACTCAACTGGTCTACCGGCTGCAAAAAAGTCCTGAATTTATATTCTTCGATTTCCCAGAGCAATTGGTTTTCAAAAAGATCGTAGTTTAGTTTATCATCAGACGAAAGCTCTTCACGGTCAATTTCGCGGAGCCGATTTACAAACTCCTGATTTGCTTGATTTCGTCTTTGAAAAGCTTGCGGGCTTTCGTCAGGGAGGCGATCATTGTAACGCAAATCACCTCGAGATGTGGCAAATAGCGGGTCCTCCTTGAGGGTATATTCCCAGAACTCCTGAAAAAGACGGTGGAGTTTCGCTGAGGACTTCTCGTTGGTCTGCGCTTGTATGGGCCAAGCCATAAGGAAACTAAAAACAAGAACAAGAAAAAATAGAATCAGATGACTATTCTGCATTTTTTTCATCGGGTTCTCCTTATTTGAGTGGAAATGCTGTATTGAAGGAATTAGGTCTAGACTTTTCTGACAAATTCTAATGAAGTTGGATAAAAACATCTCTGTACTACAAATCTGCAACAGCTTATTTTTTTAGCAAAGTTTTTTTATCTGAATAATTCCTAACCTGGAGAAGCTGGGACTCAAAAAGACAAAATGATTAAAGACA
>JBHIAW010000333.1:0-1961 GCA_046758765.1 bacterium | reverse complement strand
TTAGCATTCCACTAAAAGTTACACCTTCTAAAATTTCATACCATACGATGTTATATTCTTCCTGATAATTTCAAATAATTTTTTTTTGCCATCCATTTTACCTTCCCGTTTATCATCTTCCGCTAATTTTACGTCTATTTTGTGAAGGGTGACAAATGTCGCTCCATCATTTCCTTTTAGAAAAGATTGATTTATACATCAACCTGAAACCCCTGTTATTATATGATTTTTGAAATAGTATGGAATGGGAAGGGGAAAAATGAAAGCCCGAAGTCTGTACCTTCGGGCTTTCAGAAAAAAAGATCTCCGCAAATAGCCGGAAACCCAATAAGCATTATTATTTGTATTACATCTTCCGGCTATTTGCAAGGTCGGAGGTATATATATTTGTACTTTTAAAGAAAATTGAATGTCGATGGTGCAGGACTATTTTTCATATTTGTCGTAGTTGCTGGACAGGACAGGCCTACTGTTGTGATGAGTGCCGCAAAGAAGGTATACACCACGCCCATCGGAAAGCCCAAAAACGATATCGTCAGACCGCAAAAGGTAAGAAAGCTCATATTGAGGCTGAAAAACGCCGCAGGAAGAGATTAGCAAATAAAAATGAAAAAAACATGGATGATGGGACTTCTATAGGTGAACCGGAGAGGTGTAAAGTATCTCCATGCGGTATTCAACCTGCTAAATCGGCAAATAAATTTTATACAAAAGTAAGCTTGAATAAGAAAAACCATTGTTATTGTCATTTTTGCGGTTCTTTTGGAAAAATTGTATCTGATTTTCCTCGTCGAGGGTATGGATAGGAGATAATGTGGCAGAAAGTATTTTAGAAATTGGATTTGATTCTTTGGATACAAAGTATGAGCGTATGCGCTTGCGAAATCCATCAAAGGAGTCAAAACTTTTATCATCTCTGGGAGAATTTGGCCAGCAAACCCCTATAGTTGTGGTTCATGGTTTTGAGTCAGGGCAATATATAGTCATAGATGGACTGAAGCGTGTCCGTTGTTTAAAAAAGCTCAAGACCGATATAGTAAAAGCGGTGGTATGGGATCTGAAAGAGCCTCAAGCCTTGCTGATGATATATCAAATAACTTCCAGAGGGCATAACTTATTTGAAGAGTCCTGGTTGATTCATGAATTGAATGTAGTGTGGGGTTTTAGTATAGCTCAACTGTCAGTTGCCTTTGGCAGAACCAGAAGCTGGGTAAGCCGAAAGTTGGGCATTGTATCTGAACTGCCGGAATGGATGCATACCGAAATCAGAAACGGCCATATAGGCGAATATGTGGCAATGAGGTATTTATTGCCGTTGGCGCGCGCCAACTCAGCAGACTGTGAAAAACTAACAAAAAATATCTGCGGTAAAGATTTGAGCAGCCGTCAGGTAGGACAACTATATGAACATTATAAATCAAGCAGCCGCAGAGTACGAGAACAAATCATATCTCATCCGGTAAAATTTTTAAAGGCCAAAACCCAAGCCGATAAGCCTGTAATGGAATTAGAGTTTTCTGATGCAGAAAATCGTTGTCTGAAAAATTTAGAACTGATCGGCAAAATATCTACAGGACTGGCAGACAGCCTAAGCAAAGCAGTCAATTACGATAGTTGTGATGCACTGGTTCAGAAACTGAAAAAGACCTGGAGATATGTTCAAAATCGTATGGATCGACTGTCGGATGTTGTAAATTTCATCCTGCCTGAGTCCAAAAACATTAATAATGAATAATATTTTATAGGAGAAAAGCTATGCTGGATACTGAAACACGTCTATCAATATTAAGACTGACAAAAGAGGGATATGGGAGCAAAAAGATTGCAGACACACTTGGTATAAGCCGTAATAGTGTTCGCAAAGTCATTCGCAGCGGTACCGGAGAGGTTCCAAAGATAGAAAGACCACGGATTTTAGAATCAAATATAAAGCTGGTGCAAGACATATATATAAAATGTGA
>JBHIAW010000332.1:0-2023 GCA_046758765.1 bacterium | reverse complement strand
TAAATTCGGAATTCACAAACACGGTCCCTTCAAACGGGCACCTATATTTTTTGCTCATTCGGTCCTGATGCGGAAATGAACAGAATTGATTTTGGCATTTGGATTTAGAATTTCGATATTGTTTAGTATTTCGAGATTCGAATCTCATGTCCAGACGCCAACTCAATTTTTTGCCTTTGGCCAAATTTTATTGGACGATACGATAGAAGGACTCTAAGATTGATTAGATTTATTGTAAGCAAAGCTGTTTCAATTACGCTGCTTTGTGTGATTTCCCAAACATCTCCTCTGTTATCCCAATCGGTCTATGTTCCATTGAATCACTGGGCCTACGATTTCATCGAGCGCTTAGAGGCTAAAGGAGTGATCACCGGCGCTCTAAACGGTACCAAACCTTACAGCAGAATGGAGATGGCAAATTATCTATTGCAGATTGAAGAAAAGTTAAAAGACGGTCGTTACTTAAGCTCCGTCGAATATAGTCAGTGGGAGTTTTTGCGTTTCGAATATAAAGAGGAATTTGAACAACTTTCAGGTTCCAACGGAATCAGCTACCAACCAAGGTTGGAAAAAATTAAGACCAGCAAAATCATAGGGAAGCTTTTTCCATCCTTTATCTACAAGAATAGCCGCAATTTTTTCTATCTAAGAAAAGACGCTTTTCAAGCCTTTTTCGATCCTATCTTTTATCAGGAATGGCAGTACGCCAACCCGGATTCCATATCCGGAACCGATAAGGTATTTCAACGAACGCATGGCGTTACTTTCTGGGGCAGTTTGGGTTCCCATGTGGGCTTTTTCTTCGACTTTCGGGACACTAAAGAATGGGGCAGTAGAACCTATCCAAATGAATTTGACATTACCGCTGAAGGTCTTGGCTTCGTCAATGGCTATGGCACACACATCTGGCATGATGAAACCGTGGCCTACGTCGTCTTTAAACTGCCTTATCTACAAATAACTTTGGGTAAAGATTTCAACTACTGGGGCCCCGGATTCAACGGAACCTTAAGCCTTTCCAACCACGCCACCTCTTACGACCAGGTTAGGCTGCAAGCCAAATTTTGGAGATTGAAATTTACGTATCTTTGGGCTTTTCTACGAACTTTTCCGCCCATTTTGGATAGCGATGGCGGAACCAAACCTAAGAACTTAGTGGCTCACCGATTGGAGCTAAACCTGGCCAGGTGGTTAGATATTGGTCTTTATGAAACCGTGATTTTCGGAAACCGGCGTTTTGAATTGGCTTATGTAAATCCCATTAATTTATATCGTTCTGCCGAGCACTTTCTTGGGGATAACGACAACGTGGCGATGGGTTTTGACCTTGAATTTCTGCTGATTCCAAATGTTAAGCTTTACGGCGAGTTGTTTATTGACGATCTTTTTACCTCGCGCTTAGGAACTGGCTGGCATGGTAACAAAGCGGCTTTTCTTGCCGGAGGGTATTGGGTGGACGCGTTTAACATTCCCAATCTGGATGCACGCATGGAATATGCCCGCACTAGGCCTTACGTCTATTCCCATGTAAAAGATATTAACACCTACTCCCATTTTTCTACGGGATTAGGCCACTGGATTGGTCCTAATGCGGATGATCTGCTCATTCGAATGCAGTATCGATTCTCGAAAAGTCTCTTTGTAGCTTTTGAATTCGAGTCTTTTCGACATGGAGCGAACGAAGCAAATAGAAATGTTGGCGGAGACCTCAACCGACCTCTTCAACCAGGCGACGCAATGTTCATTGACTTCTTAGACGGCATTGGTGAACGAAGACAAAGCTTTGGCTTTGAGGCCAGTTATGAAATATACCGTAATTTCTATCTTGGTGTGAATTTCAATACCGGTTCTTCTAAAAACATGCTGCTTCCTGACAGGACCCGAGGGCCGGTAGGCCGAAGTGAGTTTGTAGTTAATCTCAGTCTTAACCGATAATCTAATAGTTGGGATAACATAGTTGATGTCGGGGGGTATAAGGTATAGGGTATAGGGTATAAGGATTAAGGAGGGAAAATGAGTGAAT
>JBHIAW010000331.1:0-2057 GCA_046758765.1 bacterium | reverse complement strand
ACTCACTTCCTTCTTCCTTAAGTATTGATCAATCATCACTGCCGCGATATTACCCGTTCCCATGGCTACGGACACCTGTTGGGTCATGGGGCGCAAATCTCCAGCAATCCATACGCCGGGCACGTTGGTATTGCCACGCTGGGATTTTGGTTGTGCATGATTGCCTGTGGGCGCCATTTCAACTCCGAGCTGCTGGGCAAGATCCGTACGTCCTCTGGCCGGACTCGAAACAAAAAATGCTTCGGCGGATAGCTCGGTTCCATCCTGAAGAAGGAGGCCGGAAAGAACACCTTTCTTGCCTATCAATTTTGTTATTGTGCCAACAATGACCTCGATTCCTCTGGCTTTCAATTGCTCTGAACGATGTGCGGACAGTTCCGTATCCTTGGTCAACAGAACCCTCAGCTTGTTGTTATATCGACTGAGTCCAACTGCCATTCCCGCAGCCCAGTCAGCCGGTCCAGCACCAATGACAATGGTCTCCTTATTGGTGATAAGGGGCGCCTCGCAGTCCGGACAGTAAAACATGTTGCCTTTGCCCGCGTAAGCAAAGCAGGGTCTGAAATCTCCATCCACAGTCGGATGATAACGGGCAACACCGGTAGCCAGCAACAACGTTTTTGCTTCCCAAATTTCGCCATTTTCACCCTTCAGCTTAAATGCCCCTTCTTTCCCTTGGGCAGAGATTACATTTCCGCTTTGCACCACGGCACCTAACTCTTCAGCCTGTGCCTTCAACCGTTTTTGAAGATCAATTCCTCGAATGGCAGGCATCCCAGGGACATTGTAAAGCTTTTCCAATGTGAAGAAAAGAGGTCCAGTCTTTCGGTCGATCACCAGCACACTACGATCATGCCAAGCCAGATGAATGGCGGCACTGAGACCCGCTGGTCCTCCGCCTACAATGATAGTATCATAGATAGCCATACGAATCTCTCCTTCTCCTCTAATATATTTCTAAGTCATTGCCAAATACAACTTTACCTTCATAAATTTGTCGAATCTCTTGCAGCAACTCCGCTTCTTTTGACCCCCAAAGCAATTGATGATAAAGAATGAGTAAGCCCGGTTTAGCTTTGGCTGCCACCTCTGCCAATTCAACTGACGAGGTGTGAAAGCTTGCATGATACCGTTGCCATACGGGTGGTATGTTCTCAAATGCTGCTTGAGAATAAACTTCGTGTATCAGCACATCGCAGCCATTGCAATTCTCAACGACAGTTGCACTGGGTGCGGTGTCGCCCGAAATCACGATGGTTCGGTCCGGAGTTTCGAATCGATATCCAAACGCTTGCGGCCAAGACCCGTGGTTAACTAGAAAAGCTTTCACCTCAACGTTATCATCTTGGTATATGACGCCTGGTTCAATCTCGTGCGCGTTCACCTGGTATCCCTTGGTGTTTGCCGGTTCTAAACCATTGAGGCGAATTTTGATGTCCTCTTCGTAGGCTTTCAAAATATGTTCTGTCATGGCTTTAATACCCTTGGGACCGTAAACCTCGAGCGGCTCGTCTCGTTCCAGCACCCAGGGCGTAAAGATCAGGTCCGGATAACCCAATGTATGATCTGAGTGCAAATGCGTAACAAAGGCGCGCTTAAGATTAGGCGCTGCTAATGCCTTAACGCCAGCTTGGTACGCGGCAGCCGCTCGTCGAACTACGCCTGGACCAAAATCAATGATATACGGAGTCTCATTGACCACGATGGCGACGCACGGACCTGATCGGTCTGGGTCCGCATTAGGGGTGCCCGTGCCCAAGAGTACTATCTTAGTGGTATTTTCGGATTGCTGGAGACGAGCATATTCTCTGCCTCCTGCTTCTTGAGTAGAGAATTTAGTAAGGAATATTATTAGAATGCCAACTGCCAAAAGCGCTAAAATAATAAATACAAACTTCATAATGTGGTTCTTCTAAATTCTTAGGATCATCTTAGATAGTGATTGAAGGAAAACTCAATTTTTGATGTCATTGCGAGCGCTTCTCAGCGAAGCAATCTCACTATTAGGCACGGCATGAGATTGCTTCGGCAAAAAACGCCTCGCAATGACAACTTTT
>JBHIAW010000330.1:0-2060 GCA_046758765.1 bacterium | reverse complement strand
CAAATGATACTAATTATACTAATAATTTGTATCATTAGTATTCATTCGTATATTTGCATCGCTTTTTTATTTATGCACAAATTCCGCTTTTGCCCGAGGCCCTTTTTTCATAAAATTATCGATACCAATTTTCATGTCCTCTGTGTCAATACATTCCCCGAACAGCCTCGATTCCAACTCAAGACCTTCCTCCAAATTCAGCTTCGCACCTTCGATTATAGCTTGCACCAATATTTCGTCGATTTTTTTGCTTAAATGCCCAATGTTCACTGGCGGTAATTCACCAACGTTTTCAAGAGGTGCCTTGCGGATTGGAGTAATGTCAACCGTACCGTCATGGATTTTCCGTACCAACGATACCGCTTCCGGCACGAGAGGCCCTTCGACTTCCTTGTAAACCAATCCTATTTCTACCGCTTCGGCAGAGGAGATAGGTCTGCCGGTTCTTAGAATTTCTGCCCCCTTATCCAGCCCTACTAAACGGGGGAGCCTTTGCGTCCCGCCAGCGCCTGGAATAAATCCCAAATTTACCTCAGGCTGGCCAACCACAATCGGCAAATTCTTTTTACAAATTCTCATGGTACAGGCCATCGCCAACTCATTCCCCCCTCCAAATGCAAATCCATTAAGCGCACAAACGACCGGCTTTTTCAGTTCCGCAATACGATTTATAACTTTATGAAAACTTTGAGATGTTCTATAACCTTCATCAGGTGTTTTTAATGTTGCCAACTCATTAATGTCAGCCCCAGAAACAAAAGCTTTTGCCCCAAAGCCGGTAAGTACAGAGCCAATTAGAGAGGGATCATTTTCAATATCTTCAAAATGTGCCCGCAATTCGCTCATTACATCCCTATTCAAGGCATTTAACACCCTTGGTCGTCTGATCGTCAATACTGCCACATTATCATCAATTGTTTTAATCACATGTGAGATTTCCCACTTGCCATCTTGAGCCGCCTTCTCAAGACTTTGGGGAACAGTGAATCCAGCATGTTCTTTACAAAACTCTTTTACGATAGATAAAGCTTTATCTAATCCAATCTCGTTCATCAAAGTGAAGGGAGGTTTCACCACTAAGGCAAGCTCACATGCCATATTCAGACTGCTGATATCGCAAATTCCTAAATCCAGAATATAAGACGCCAGCCCAAAATAGGCTCCCATAAATTGGTTAGATATTTTCTCCCTTTTGTCAGTTGGTACGCTCACCTCTTCGCCCCTGGAAGCAATGGGCCAGGACTGATTATTCTTTACAGCTTCACTTAAACTTTTGGGAGACTTAAACCACGGCATCAGTTGCTTGTTCATTTCATCAAGGCCATGGTCTGTAATTGGATTTCCGCCGGTTAGATTCAATGCTGTAAATGGCCCCACACCCAATCCTAAGACCTGTGTTGCAACTTTGTCGATTTCTTTTACCGTACCATATCCCTTTTCCAGACATAATATGGCTGTTTGGCATAGCCCCTCAAAAATCGGGTCGATTGCGTAACCGTAAGAACTTTCCACCTTAATGGGCACTTTTCCTATTGACTCATAAAAACCAAGCAAATTCTCAACCAGCTTTTTGTCGGTCTTATCAGAAGGAATAATTTCAACTACCGGATTTCTTTCTGCCGGGAAAAAGTAATGGGTGACTAAACATCTACTTTGATTGTTGATGTTCTTAAAAATCACTTCTGGCTGCATGTGTGAGGAATTGGAGAAAAACAGGCACTTATCACCACAAATAGCCTCCACTTGTTTAAAGATGGCATGTTTGATTTTTTCATCTTCGGTCGCTGCTTCCAGGACAATTTCCGAGCCGACAATGTCCTGATAGTTAAGAGTATAAGAAATACTTGTTTTCATATTTTCAGCCATGTCAGGCTTGAAAGCCCCTGTTTCTACCCCCTTTTGAATTTTCTTTTCAATTTTTGCTTTTGCACTCTCAAGGGCTTTTTCCACAATATCTACGAGTACGATTTGGACATGGTGTTTCACAAAAACTTTTGAGAAATGCAAAGCAATATCAGGCCCTATTTGCCCGGCACCGATAATAGAAAGCTTTGATACAG
>JBHIAW010000329.1:0-2099 GCA_046758765.1 bacterium | reverse complement strand
CATCATACTGGAAGTAAAGATTGGCTTCTGAAATTCTGGAATTGTTGCTAAAATCGGCTTTAACGCCTTCAGAACTCTCAAATTCAAAAAGAGAAACGTCATCCGCACGAAAGTTGGCCCCGACAGAGATCGATTCATTTAATTTCCCAGTAAAAAAGCTGGACTTATCTGAAGATCGAATGAATTTGATGTAAAGATTTGTTTGAGAATAAATTACACCAAAGTCCGTTCGTTTTCCTCCACCGGTGCGGTTAACGTGGCACTGACTACATTTAAATCCTGTACGAATAGCAAGATATGGTTCAGCGTGAGCTGGCTTGATTCTAAAAGCAAAACTCGCAACAAATAGAAAAACAAGGATAAAAATTATTCCTAGTCTCTTAGTGTCCATTTCCTTACCTCCTAATCATTTGGCGCACCTTGCGTAACCCAATTTCTAATCAACTGAATCTCATTTTGTGAAAGGAAAGGCGGGCCATCGAATGGCATGCGTTTGCCGAATTTGGGTGTAGCAGAGCTGATCTTTTGAATGATGTAACTGCCCTCTGGATCACCAGGACGTACTCGCAATTTTGGTTCAACATCTGGAGCTTCAAAAGTAGGCTGGTTCACCAACCTGCTATGCGAATTTCCACGGGTTAAGTCCAGTCCGTTATTCTGGCTGCCGCCGGTTCGTGTGAATCCTACTCCTCCGGGAGCGTGACAGCGAATACAATTGGTATCGAAGATCGGCTGAATTCGAGCCGCAAAACCTGAATTCCCCACCGGATCACCGCTTTCGTTTAACCCGATACCGTCTCCTCGACAGGAAGTCCATAAAACCAGGCAGATTAAGCTTAGATATAATATGTCCTTAGACGTTTTGACCTTCATTTTTCCACACTCCTCTATTTCGTGACTTCGGTATCTTCAACGAATAGCCGGTAAAATAAGCCCGGCTCCTTTGACAGAGATTTCACATAATTGGTAAGATGCCATACCTTCTGGCGTATCTCAGCCATCGCCTCATCAAACCTCTTCCGTTCCTCAGCCGTGACCACTTCCCCATCTTCAATCCTGATTTGTATCTCTTGGATCTCTTCATCAAGAGCAAAACTTTCCGCAACCGACGGCATCGGGGTACCCGATAGCCCACTCATAAATCGATAGTAAAGATCCTTTCTTGTATCACCCCCTTTGAATTTCCAACTCTTTGTTAGATCAGGCGGCCGTATAGGATAACCCCATTCGTCTTTCAGATCACGAGACGAAGGGCCATGGCCCCGGCCCTTATCTCCGTGACATGATGCACATTCAAGCTCAACGTACACTTTGCTACCCTTGGCAATACTAACCTCCGAGTAGGAAACTTCGTTTGATACATCTATCCGTTCAAAGGAATCTTCCGAGTCGGCAAATCTTTTGGAGAAGGTTTTGATGTACTGAACCAAAGCCATCCTGTCCTTCTCAGAAAGAAGTTGCTCCCACGCCGGCATAAAAGTACCAGGAATGCCTTTTGAAATCGTTCGAAAGATATCTTCATCGGTGGGCAGTGAGCGTGAAGTCGTGGTGCGAAACTTGAACTTTCCTAATCTGAAATCACGCGGTTTGGGAAACAAAGCCTTCGAAAACGGCCCTTTGCCATCACCATTCGCACCGTGACAAGGGGCGCAAGCACGTGTGTAAACCTGCTCGCCACGCGCAACAGCCATGGCTCCTTCTATTTTTTCTAAAGCCGCTCTTTCTTCTCTTTGACCATAGATTGTAGCGGGCAGCGCCTGCGTGAATTGCAAGGAAGCAAAAAGCAACCAAATATATTTTCTTCGACAGCTCATAATCCCTCCGGTATATTATTAACGTCATTGATCGTTTTTTTAAAAAATTAGAAGAAATTTAGGATTGATCACGTCGATGGCAGCGAAAAACTTTAGCTTCATTGGCATTTATTATATTTAAAGTTAGTAACAAAGTCAAGAAATTAATTCTCGACTAAGTTCAGTCAAAAAAGCTAATGTTTCCTTGCTTCCAAAAAACATTAATAGAGCACGCCAAAACTAGTGGAGCGATTCCTAATCATCATTGCAGTCATTGCGAGGAGCGGAGCGACGAAGCAATCTTAT
>JBHIAW010000328.1:0-2108 GCA_046758765.1 bacterium | reverse complement strand
AAATCAAACAGGTGCCCGAGGTTTGCAGCATCCACGCCGCAACAGCTAACCCTCTGGAGGTTATAGTGGCAGATACAGGACAAGGCAGAGGAATTCTGGGCGTTATCGACGGCTTTAAAAGTAAGGGAATCGAAACCGAAAAAGATGTCAAGGCAAGAAAGGATTTTCTGAGGAAAATCGGATATAAATTGTAAAATCGAAGCGCTTATGAATGTATAACGGCCTGCTCTAACATTGTATTAAGCCGCAGAAAAGCCAAAATTTTTCTTCTCAACGTGCAATACTGGTTAAGCTAGGCAGAAGTGAGTCATGGGCGGTGTCTTTGTTGGCAAGGAACAGGCAGAGCTTTGGGCATCCCAAAGTGAGACCGAATTACCTGCATATGTCTGTTGGCGTTGGCGTCGCGGTGGCCATGTTCCTCATCTACTTCCCGCTGTGTCGTATACTCAATGAATCCACACTAATTTCTATTACCGTCTTCAATTTTTTGTTTGTCTTTCTACTATTTCCACTGGAAGGCCCCCTTTTTCGAAAAGTCTGTTTACTTGTTGCAGGCAACATCGTGGGTTTAGCATGGCATTTTATCACGTCGTCCTTTGGGGCGGCTTCAGTTTTCTATCTAGGAGCAGATGCCTTCAAGATCATAAACGTCGTTATCGGGCCCATCATTGATTTGATTTGGGTCGTAACTCTTTGGTCGCTGGGGCTATCAATGCTAGCTTCCGCTATTGGGAAAGAAGAAGAGAGAGGATAGCGATCGACCTTGATTTTAGACATAATCTTCATTCTTCTTGTCTTATTCATGTCAGCCTATCTCGTTCGTCACTATATTTTTACGCTCACCGCGCTATACTACCAACATGGGCAACCCCACCCTACGTCCCAAGACAAGGTTTACCAGCCGAAAGTATCGGTTCTAATTCCAGCACGCAACGAGGGAACGGTGATTAGGCGAATCCTTCAAAGAATGACCGAGCTAACGTATCCAAAAGAAAAGCTTGAGGTCATCGTAATAGATGACGCATCCACAGATCGAACAAGCGAAATCGCGGACGAATTTGTGAGAAAACATGAATACATTAAGGTTTTTCATCGTAGTGCAGAAACTGGTGGAAAAGGAAAAGCCGCGGCGCTGAATGCAGGTTTGAAACACGTGACGGGTGAAATCGTTTATTATTTTGACGCAGACTACTATCCGCAACGAGACATCCTTGAAAAATTCACCGCCTACTTCATTGACCCTGGGGTTGGAGCAGTGCAGGGGAGAGTTACCGTCTTAAATGAACCCAATACTTTAGTCACGAGACTGGTTGCATTAGAACGAATTGGTGGTTATCGGGTCGATCAATGGGCTCGAGATTGTCTTAAGCTTATTCCTCAATTAGGAGGAACCGGAGGAGGGGTTAGGCGCCGTTTGATTGAGCTTCTCGGAGGTTGGGACCCTAACATATTGGCCGAAGACACCGATCTAACCTTTCAAATCTATCTCGCAGGATACAAGATTCGATACGTGAATCAGGCAGAGTGCTATGAGGAAGCGGTGGAGGATTGGCGATGGTATTGGCGTCAGCGGTGCCGCTGGGCCAAAGGGCATATGCAATGCTTCTTTAAACATTTGTGGCCTCTCATAAAAAGTAGGAATTTGCGGCTGAGGGAGAAAATTGACGGTTTTTTATTACTCAGTGTATATTTCGTGCCGATATTCACAGTATTGGCTTGGGTCATGGGAGCAATATTCTATTTTACGCAACCTCCTTGGTGGACTGCACTCTACTGGGCTTTCATACCCATTTCTGTTTACAGTACTGTAGGAAATTTTGCGCCGTTCTTCGAGGTTGGTCTAGGCGCTTACTTGGATCGACGAGGACGGATATGCTGGCTCATACCATTGCTGCTTCTAACCTTTGTATACAACATGCTAATCTGCACCACAGCCTTCATCGACCTATGCGTATCCAAGATTGCAGGAAAGAAGCAACACATATGGATAAAAACGCTTCATAAGGGTAAAGGAAACAATTATATTATCAATCATAGCAATACGGTTAAGTAAGATGTAAATTGGTTCCGAATCCGATTTCAACTCCATACCTGTTCATCCTCTTAAT
>JBHIAW010000327.1:0-2114 GCA_046758765.1 bacterium | reverse complement strand
GATTTTCACGATGACGATGGAACCATTCGTGCTAGCCTGACCTTGCTTAGAGATGGGGGGCCAAGCCTGAACCTTTACGACAAGGACGGTAACAAGCGAGCCACACTTGGATATACCGAGCTTGAAAGCACGCGTACGGTAACAACGCTTAAAAAAACACCCATCGGGATGAGGGCAAAGTATGAAACCACGAGCACCGGGACAGTCACTAGACCAGAGTCTTCCTTGGTATTATTTGGCAAAGACAAAAAGGTGATCTGGCGTGCGCCAATTGACCCCGTTTGCGTAACATGTGGGTATAAACTACCTTAGTCCAAACTAGACGAGGTACCTGCGAAGATCGTTTATAAAGAGTCGACAGCTGTTGGCGAGTGAGGGAATTGGAGCTGTCGACCCCCGCACGCAACAGCCAATGTCAGCTCAATATTACGCTTTTTGTTACCTTGCCCCCTCAGGCGTGTCTATAGTCCAAATTTTAAAATAAGAGGACCGCCTGTGGCCTGCTAGAACCCAGGCACGTGTAGGTAAAAATGCTATATTTTTACACCATTGATCGCCCATTAGCTTACGGCACGATTTTTGCTTACAAATTAATCAGTAACATTTACCCCAGAGGCTGGATGCAACAAAATTTGATAAACAATACGCTTTCTTCACTGTTTTGAATAGAGGAAGGACACGATGGAAGTTCTCACGCTGATCATTTCTGGCATCGCGTTGGTTATTGCGATCATTGCTTTTCAAAGAACCGGCGGCATCAAAGACATTCGGCGCCGAGCCAAGTCCGTCAGCTCTGGGACAAAGATGGTGAGAAATAATCTCCAACGCCGAGTCGAAGCCGTTAGCTCTGGGACTCAGATGGTGAGAAATCGGACCGCTAATACACTTGAGCGGCTCGAACGGATCATCCGTGGAAAAGGGAAAGATACGAACCATCAAGGGAACAGAGCCGAAGAACCGGAGACAAGGCGATCCGCCCGCACCTCACGACGGAGCTAATCCAGAAACTACACGCTCTAGTCGGTTGTGACCTTGGACAGTGTGCTTCAGGGGCACGGGGACACTTTGAAGGCTCGTCCTGCTTCTTGTGGTTCGGCCCGGCAAACCCTTCACGGTGCTCCAAATCAAGTTATATCGAACACGGGGTTTGAATCCCCGTGTTCGACCAAAGGGAAGAGCTGCCGCTTCTCCCCTTTGGAAACCCCATCGGCTTTGTGCCCGCCTCAAGAGGCGGGCTTTACATTGAATCAATATCAGCTGCAAGCAGATTTGAGCACCCATTCATCAGCGGAATTCTCGCATTCAATTAGCCGGATAAGTTAGAAAACTCGGGTAAGACGCAAGAAGGTAAGGAAGGGGATATTCGGGGAAGAGTTACTTTAGAACCCCGGAGCTACATCGGCCATGATTAATTGCCATAGGCTGTGTTTTTTTAAGATTATCCTGGCAGCTTTGTTGCTTATTGGAACCCATCCACCGTTTTTGGGTGCATTAACCTCTTCGAGCGACAGTGAGGTCGCCATGCAAATGGGAAAGGATATTGGCAGAATAGCGGCTGAGGCCACTGCCTCAAGCAGTATCCCTAAATTCAAAAGAGAAATTGCCATTTACGAATACTGCGCTGTTCTGTTCCATCTAACAGACCGAGTTGCCTCCAACAAGTTTGGATCTAAAGAGCGAAAGAAATTTATGAATTTGGTTAATGCTGGATTAAATGCACAGCTTACTATCCTGAAATCTGAGGGTGTATTGAACCCCGACAGCAATATTGGAGAAATTTCAAAACTTATCAACAAACGTCAGGTAATGTACTCCAAATATGACGCACAATTTGCCGGTTCTTTACCCTGGGCATTTGGAAAATGGATGGCAAAGATCCTAGATGCCTCACGGGACTTAAACATAATCCTGGAACATACGTATATCATGTGGCAAAGCTTCGAGAGGTTAAATGTCGCGGATAGAATGGTATCGTTAGAGGCGAAGTAATTTTTGACCTGCGATTAGGTCCTTACGATCTCAAACCTGACTAAGAGGACCTTTCCTGCCTCACCTGTGTAAACGCAATCCGACCCTTCTCTCTGCTGTCGAGTAGCGGCGGTCCACATTGAAGC
>JBHIAW010000326.1:0-2121 GCA_046758765.1 bacterium | reverse complement strand
CATCATGCTAATCAAGCGTAATTTGGGAGTTTATGCAAATTTGAGAGGAAAAAATCAAAAAGTGTTCTGTTTCACTTAAGGAGGGGGTGGTAATTAAAATTGGATTTGGGCAACAGCCCGTTCATTTTTGACAACATTTTTCTTTCTTTCACTGACTCTTTTATCTTCTTAACTTCTTGCGGATTTTTTTTTCATCATGCATTTTGCAATATGTGAAGAATGAAGACTTGATATTCATATAAAGGGTAGTAGGCTTTACCAGGGAAAGATTCCCACTGGCATTTAGGCGAGCAACCCATATTGCTCGTCAAGCGTGACATTTTCCTATCGGACCGCTAGCGCTAAATGTTACTACCGCCTGACAAGCTAAAAGAAAGGACACCTCCCTATCCATAGCCAATTATGCTATGGAACCACTAGGCAGAAGCCTAACATTAATTTTATTGGATTTAGGAGGTGTCCCATGCAAACATACGCCGGAATCGATTTACATTCAAGTAATAATTTTGTTGGAGTCATCAATCATCAAGATAAAAGACTTTACGGCAAACGGCATTCAAACCGATTAGATGATGTGTTGAGGGCATTGGATCCGTTTAAAGAAAGCCTTCAAGGCGTTGTGGTGGAATCCACGTTCAACTGGTACTGGCTAGTAGACGGGTTGCAAGAGCATGGATACGAACTACATTTGGCCAATCCGTCGGCGATCAAACAATACGAAGGGCTGAAGCATACCGACGATAAATGGGACTCGTTTTGGCTGGCGCACATGTATCGCTTAAACATATTGCCTGAAGGCTACATTTATCCCAAGGCACATCGCGCGGTCAGGGATCTTGTGCGCCGAAGACTTTTATTTGTGCGGCACAGGACTGCTCATATTTTAAGTCTACAAAGTATGATCAGTAGAAATCTTGGCTTTAAGATGTCCAACAATGAGATCAAGAAGTTGAAGCAAGAAGATATTAAAGGCTTATTTGATTGCTCCAACTTAGTATTCATGGCTCAAAACAGTTTGGCGGCCATTGAGTTTTTAAAGAAAATAGTAAAAGGCATCGAAAAGCAAGTCAAGTCTCAGGTCAAACTACGCAAAGAATTTGAGATGCTGCTGACCATTCCGGGCATTGGAGATATTTTGGGTTTAACCATCATGCTGGAAGTCGGAATTATAGGGCGCTTTGTTAAAGTTGGCGATTACTCTTCCTATTGTCGTTGTGTGGAAAGTAAGCGACTTTCCGATGGCAAGAAAAAAGGCGAGAACAACAAGAAAAACGGCAACAAATATTTGGCCTGGGCCTATGTGGAGGCGGCCAACTTTGCCATTCGGCATTGTGTCAAGGCGCACAGTTTTTATCAAAGCAAAAAAGCCAAAACCAATGGTATCGTTGCGATCAAAGCATTGAGCAACAAGATCTGCAGGGCCTCTTATTACATCATGCGAGATCAGGTGCCCTTTGATGAGCACAAGTTATTTAAGTAATCAGCTTGGGTGCGGCAGTAAACCAGTAGAGGGGTTGGTATTCAACCACCAGATTTGATTGGCATCTGCCGCACCCAGCTAATAAACAATTGTCATTTTGTTACCGGTGACAAAGTCAAAGCAGTTAAAAGAAAAACATATTTGAGCGGCCAAGGCGGTGGTGCAGCATGCGATAAGAGGTTGGGTGCCGCAGTAAACCGGCAGTGGGGTTGGTATTCAACCACCAGATGTGATTGGTATCTGCGGCACCCACCGATACCCAGCCGGTCATCGTTTTAGATCCTGATTCGCCTATGCCGTGAGTCCATCAAGGGTTGGCTGACAACCATAAGATTTGAAACTCATCCAATTGAACACGGTATGGTACCGAAGATTTTCTGGGGTCCGAATGGACCAGGGGCCGTGTTTTCAGCATGGCGCTGAAAGCACAAATGGCCTTGATCCCGATGGGTGACTGATGCGGATCAGTAAATACTGACCGTGAACCGATCAAAAAGAAATAACGGGCGCGGAAACGGGACTAAAGTGAGGCTGTACTGGATTGGGGCTTAAGATTGATGGATTCGCAAAAGCTTTTATAAAACCAGGTCAAAGCTTTTGCGAATCCATCAAGGGCCAAGTGAAAAAAAGTATTTTTTTTT
>JBHIAW010000325.1:0-2129 GCA_046758765.1 bacterium | reverse complement strand
TAATTGTTTTGCCCTAAATAGTTTTGCCTTTCGGATTGAACCTGAATAGTTACCTCTAAGCTTTATATCCATAGTGAATCGCAATCCCCCCTAACAAATATTTTCTCCACCCCACATCAACAAAACCTACTTTTTCCAATCTATTTTTGAATTCTATGGGAGGAAGGAACGTCATCGTAGTTTCATACAAATAGTCAAAAGGCTGGATTGCGCCGGTAGTCAATTTGCCGATGAGTGGCATCACCGTTTTCATGTGAAGTTGGAATCCTAATCTCATAATAGAATTCTTCGGTTGGCTGAGTTCCAGTATTGCAAATCGCCCTCCTGGTTTCAATACCCTGTACATTTCAGCCAGAACTTCGTTCAAAAAATGGAAGACATTTCGCATAGCGAATCCGCTGACTACGCCGTTGAAAGATTCATTTTTAAATGGTACTAAATTAGCCGAACCCTGTTCGAAGACAAATTTCGAAGGACATCCATTCATATTTATCAATTTTGTCTTAGCAAGAGTCAGCATATTGAAGGATATGTCAAAGACATGTACTTGCCGGGCCCCTGCTTTAGAAGCCCAGTGAGCCAAATCCCCCGTACCCGCCGCCAGGTCCAGAACTTTACCATAGGTCTGCTCTTTCAATAATTCGACCGTTTTTTGACGCCAAGTTTCGTCTCGGAAAAAGCTAACCCAGCGATTAAAGCGGTCGTATCTCGGGGCTAAATCATCAAACAATTCGGACACGTATTTCTGTCTCTCCACCCTGTCAAGTGCAGTTCCTTCAAGATTTGAGTAATCTTTATCCATCAGACTATAAAATACACAAAGTTTCTTTATCTGAATAATTCCTAACCCAGACAAGCAGGAACCCAAAAAGACAAAATGATTAAAGACAAAATAATTCTTAATGATTTTGTCGTCAATTATTTTGTCTCATAGATTTATTTGCATTTCCAATAAGAATTTTATTGTTCAAGTACTCACCGAGACTCGCCGAATCGATTTTTTCTTCTGATTGTGGCTCTGCTGCGCTGTGAACTCTGTGGCCTTCTTCAATAATAATTCTTACATATGTTTTTGCGGCTTCGTCGCACCGGTCTGTTGAGAGTTGAATCTTCGTTTATTTTGCAAAAAATTTTGTGCCCACCTAATCCCAGTATTACTACGCCGAGTCATTAAGTCATTCAAGTCATTTGCCTTCGGCGTCATTATTGAGAGGTGCGAAATTAATTCTTAAATTTGCATTTTGCATTTTTAAATTTGCACTTGCGGCTCCGCCGCAGTAGGATCTCTGCGGCGAATAGTCGCTACATTTTTTTCTTTAAAACGCCGGCCAAATCTTTTAGGTCTTTCATTAAACTAGCAAATTCAGTAATGTTGAGCGATTGCTGCCCATCGGAGAGCGCCTTCTCTGGATTTGGATGCACTTCAATCATCAGCCCATCAGCGCCGGCAGCGATGGCGGCTTTACTGGCAGAACTTACCAAGCTGCTCCGACCGGTACTGTGAGAGGGATCTACAATAATGGGTAAGTGTGTGAGTTCTTTGAGAGCCGGCACCGCCAAAATGTCTAATGTATTTCTGGTATAAGGTTCAAATGTTCGGATGCCTCGCTCACAAAGAATGAGTTGCTCGTTTCCTTCTAAAAGGATATATTCCGCCGCAAATAAGAACTCTTCAAGGCTGGCACTCATGTTACGCTTTAAGATTATTGGCATCCCAGTCTTACCAACTTCTTTGAGCAGTTCAAAATTGTCCATATTCCGGGACCCAATTCGCAATAGGTCCACATGGTCGCTAAAAAGCTCTAAATGTCTAGGGTTAAGGATTTCAGTCTCAAGCAGCAGATGCGTTTCTTGCTTAAGTATCTTGAGTATTTCGAGTCCTTCTAGTCCAATTCCCTGAAACGAGTAAGGAGATGTCCTTGGTTTGAAGAGACATGCACGAAATATTTTGGCCCCAACCTTCTCGACCGACTTGGCCGTCATCACCGCCTGCTCCATGTTTTCCAGTGCACACGGCCCAGCGATTACTGTAAAGAATCCTTCCCCGATAGATATGTTGCCAATTCGGATGATAGTCTGCTGACTATGAGAAGTCCTTTTAACTTTCGTTTTGTTTAACTTGTCCATTT
>JBHIAW010000324.1:0-2146 GCA_046758765.1 bacterium | reverse complement strand
TTTGCCTCCTTCTGGGCGGCATCGCAAACGAGGACGTGTTGCGTTACAAGAGTTTCCTCAGAGCGCGAGCTGGAACTGTAACTCAACTCGTCTCGATTGAGCAGCCTATATCCCCTAAACGTTGGGCCACTGATAATGTACTCCTGCGTGTTTTAGCTATCCTCAAAAAAATACTTGCTTTTTTGGCTTTAATAATTTACTTTTTATTGAATCGTAACATAATTTTTGCACGCCTGTTAAGTACTCCATTCTTAAATCAACGCTCAGGCAATCTGAGCCTCACTAATTCCAACCAAAATGAGGAGGGTGCTATGAAAAAACTCATTCTTCCTGCTGTGTTGTTGGTAGTGCTATTCATTTTTTCCAGTATGGTGCTCAAAATTTCAGACTCACTGCCTGAAGGTATTGTCATTCCTAATGAGGTCAAAGAAATTCTATCGGCAGAACGAATCGACAAAGCCATTATCTACTCTAATTTTAGCTACGGTTGGTATTTCTTTGACAATATATTTGGCTTTGTCGTTTTGTTAGCTATTCTCATGCTGGGGATTTCACCCAAAATTCGTGAGAAGGCAAAGAGTTGGGCTGAAAAAGTCACGAGCTTTAAGAATGCACCCCTGGTTTGTGGAAGCGTAGCGGCATTTGTTGCCATGCTGCTGATATTTCTCTCGGCGACCCCAGACCATCCGGTTTCCGCTGGCTCACTTGGCCTCGCTTTGATCTGGGGAGTAGTCGGGATGTTTGCAGGAAAATCTTCAAGATTTGCTTTGACGACATTTTATGTTTTACTTCTTATGCTCCTGCTGACCGTGATCAACTTCCCATTCAATTACTACCGTTCTTTTGTGGTAGAACATCATTTCGAACTCTCTAATGAAACCTTTGGGGAATGGTTTGCAGACTTCCTGAAAGGCAATGTAATTAGTTATCTCCTTTTAGTTCTACTCATTCCTCTGGCCTATTGGGGCATCAGAAAAAGCCCAAAGTTTTGGTGGGCCTGGGTGGCAGCGGGTTCCGTGCCGGTGATGATTATCATGTTAGTCATCAGTCCGGTGTATCTTGACCCGCTGTTCAACAAATATGAACCGCTGAAAGATGAAGCTCTGCGCACGCGCATTCTTGCCATGGCAGAAGAATCTGGAATTTCAGGAAGCCGGGTATTTCAGGTAGACAAGAGCAAAGAGACCCAGAAGGTCAACGCCTATGTTACCGGCCTGTTTGGCACCAAGCGCATAGTGATGTGGGACACCATTCTGGAAAAACTCGATTCTGATGAAGTTAGCTTCGTAATGGGCCATGAGATGGGTCATTATGTTTTAAATCATATATGGAAATTCATTGGTGTCTTGGCCGTAACCCTTTTTGTCCTGCTCTTTATCATCTCGCGCACCATTGGCTTCTTTATGCGCAAGTTTGGGGATAAGATGGGATTTCATGAACTTTCGGATATCGCCAGCCTGCCAATGCTCCTACTCATGCTTTCTTTGCTGATGTTCTTGATTTCTCCGGTTCTAAATGGCTACAGCCGCAGTATTGAACACGATGCCGACGAATTTGGCCTGAATTTGACCAAGAATGGAACCACCGCGGCCAGCGCTTTTGTTAAACTCGCCAACGTAAATCTCAGTAACCCGGTACCCCACCCGTTTATTGAGTTCTGGCTGTTTAACCACCCGACCCTTAAGGACCGAATTGATTTCTGCAAGCAATATGCCCCAGAAACGCCAGAGGAAACAGAAATTCCGGAAGCGATAAAAGAGGCGGATCTAACTGAGAAGAATTAAAACAGGAATTAAAGTATGTCAGAAATGTCCAAGGGACTTTCTGACATATTATGCTTGTACAATTTAATTGTCAAGCCGATGAAGAGCACAAAAACCCCGGGGTCTGTGAGAGCCCGGGGTTTTTAAAATTAACTTCCCCAACTGATGAACCCAACGGATTATTTAATCTAAAGTAAATGAATCCCTAATCTCAATATACATCAAGCTTGCAAAACAGTTCGGTTACTAGCCCGATTCGGTTGGGATACAAATTGAGGATAATCGGGCCAACAAAACATATACTACCGGAATCACCACCAAAACTAATAACCCATGTTTGACAGTTCACCCTGTTTTTTGAAAAGACAATTATTGTTTTTTAG
>JBHIAW010000323.1:0-2174 GCA_046758765.1 bacterium | reverse complement strand
GTACTCCTATATTCGAGGACCGGGTGCAGATGCCGATCGTCTCCTCGATGAAGGTTCCCAAATTGGCTTATACAATAATCATTTGACGGTACGTGGAATCAAAATTGTCCAAGATGGTGCACTGGGTTCTCGCGGCGCGGCTTTGCTCAAGCCTTATAGCGATGCAGATACGCGTGGTTTTCTTATTCATAAAGACGATGAGATTTATCCAACCATAAAAAAAGCGACTGAACGCGGCATCCAGATGGTCATTCATGCGATAGGAGACCGGGGCAACCGCAACGTGTTGGACCTTTATGCCCGCGCCTTTAGTGAAGTGCCTAAGGATAAACGCAAGCTGGCTGCTCCACGATTTCGTATCGAACATGCACAAGTGGTAGCTTTGGATGATATCCCACGCTTTGCACAACTGGGCGTTATTCCCAGCATGCAGCCGAGTCATGCCATCGGGGACTTACATTTTGCCGTTCGGCGCTTGGGAATGGACCGCATGACCGAAGGCTACGCCTGGCGGACATTTATCGATCTAGGCTGCTACATTCCTGCTGGTTCCGATGCCCCGGTAGAAGAAGGTAACCCGTTAATTGAGTTTTATGCCGCCTGTGTTCGTAAAGACACCACCGGATTCAGCGCGGAAGGCTGGCACCCAGAGTTGCGTATGACTCGCGAAGAAGCCCTGAAGTCTCTGACTATTTGGGGGGCCAAGGCGGCCTTTGAGGAAGATATTAAAGGTTCCCTTGAGCCAGGTAAACTCGCTGACCTCGTGGTCCTCGATCGAGATTTGATGACGGAACCTGAAGAGCGACTGTTTAATATAAAAGTGTTGATGGCCGTGATTGGTGGGGAGATTGTTTATGAAAGAGAAGGGACATTTACATCAAAAATTAAGTAGGAATAGACATTTTGAACATCGAAAATTGTCAAACAATCCAATAGTAATTATGAATTAAATACACGTATATATAAATTTCATGGAGAAGTGTTCCGGTGAAAGTTTACCAATTCACAGTAGTCATAGAACCAGACGAGCATGCGTTTCACGCTTATGTCTCGGCCTTATCAGGATGTCACATGTTCGTTTTAAAAACAATAAATAAAAGGAAGAAGCTATGAATAAGAATAATATAATTACACAAATAGAAGCCATTCAGATTTTCTTAGATTTCATAGCAAGTCGACCAACAGACGATGAAATTCTTAGTTTTAGTTTTCCAAAAAGAATTCAGGACCGCATTCAGGAGTTGGTTACTAAAAATAATGCAGGTACAATCACCACAAAGGAGCTTGTTGAGCTTAAAGAATATGAACGTCTTGACGTCTATGGTAGGCTGCTCAAAACAAAAATAGCTATGAAACGTAAGCAAACAAGTATTCCCGCATGAATGGAATTACTGAATCACTTAGGGCACGCATTGAAAAACGGGCTGGAAATCGCTGTGAATATTGTAGATTGCCCCAAATATTTTATCTTTCCCGTTTCCAGATTGATCACATCATTTCAATAAAACACAGCGGAAAAACTGAAACATCAAATTTGGCCTTATCTTGCCTGTCCTGCAATGTTCACAAAGGTAGTGATATAGCATCTATTGATCCAATAACTGGCAGAATTACAGCATTATTTCATCCACGTAGACAGAAATGGGAGGAGCACTTCGTAATGGATTCTCTGAATGGTAGAATTGAAGGTAGAACTCCAGAAGGTAGAACAACAGTTAGACTACTTCAGTTTAACACTGAGGAACGTATAGAAGAGCGAATTCGATTAATTGAATTGGGTGAGATTTTGTAATTTAGATGAGAAAGCATATGTCAAATATTTTCAACTATTGCAGAGATTTATTCCACTATCAACGCCGCAAAACCCGCGTAGTCTACGTCGGCCACGTGGGTGTCGGCGGTGACAATCCCATTCGTGTCCAGTCCATGACCATCACTGACACCATGGACACCAAGGCCACCGTGGAACAAATAATTCAGTTGTATGATGTGGGCTGTGAGATCGTGCGGGTGACCACGCCTTCCATCCGTGAGGCAGAAAATTTAAGAAATATCAAAGAGGAATTAAGAAGAAAAGGGATTAAAGTACCACTTGTGGCCGATATTCACTATACCCCTAATGCTGCTCTGGTAGCCGCTGAGTACGTGGAGAAGGTTCGTGTTAATCCTGGCAA
>JBHIAW010000322.1:0-2189 GCA_046758765.1 bacterium | reverse complement strand
ATTGTGAAAATTACTTTCGATCAATGAAGCAATATCAGTCAATTATTCAATTATAAATTTACACTGAGAATTGCCACTTTGTTTCATTTGCAGAACGCCGCAAATCAGCCGCCGACGAAGGAGGTCGGCTGCATTTGCCTTGTTCAAGTAAGCCGCTTACGCGGCAGTAATACTATGCCGCATTGTTCCCTTTAACTGAAGTTTGCGGAGTAGGGAGATAAAAACCCTGATAAATCAAGCACTTAGAATTTTAAAGGGTATAATTTCTTAGCGACAACATTTCACTCGCCTTTTTGCCTATAGGCGTCCCGAGCATTTTCAACATTTTTCGTTGCTCTTTGGTCAGAGGGCTGATCTGTTCCGATTCAATGCCGGCTATGCTCAAGCAACCAATGGTAATACGTTTGAGGGTATCCCATACTTCTCGCAAACTCTTGCCTTCACATTCATTTGTTTCCGGATCCCTCTGGAGAAGAAGATCTAATCGTTTTCTTACCTCCCAAACCACTAAGTATGCAAGCATACACATAAAGACATGACCTCGTACCCGAGTTTCACTCCAATGACGAACTGGCCGAAGAAATAGATCGGAAACTTTCATAGAGCGAAAAGCATTTTCTACGTATTTCAAATCCTTGTACCTGCCATGCACCTCTTGGGGAGTCATTTGTGGTTCATTAACATTGCTCACAATCACATAGCAACCATCCAGGGCGGAATATCTTTGAATCTCTTGTCTCTTACGAGAAAACCTGAAAAAACCTTCTCCATACTCCACTTCGAAAAACCGTTCCATATTCCATCGATTGATCCAGCGATAAAGCCTGCGGGCAATTCTGTCCTTCTTCTTGAGTCGTCCAGCCTTGACGGCTTTTTCAATGGCCTTCAGTTTTTCCTCTGTCTTGTCTAAAAGCCTAAGACGGATCTGTTCATCCTCGACCCTGCGCAGTGGGTTATGGCAGAGGATATATCGTTTGCCTTCGTAGGCGACCTCTACCAGATTATGATGATCAAAAAGGCCTAACTGAATCGGGTGCTGGGAATCTTCAACCAAACCCATCATCTCTTGTCGCCTCAGGGCGGTAATGTACTTTACCCAGTCGAAGTCTCCGGAGTCCAGCTCCGCGATACGCTTAGAGGTCATCATCCCTCTGTCGCCGACAAAGATGATGTCCTCTACACCAAATTGGTCTTTCAGTTCCCTGATTTGCTCTATCACGGTGGTTTGGTCATTGGTGTTGCCGGGAAAAACACGAACGGCAATCGGTCTCCCCTCTGCCGTCGTTAAAAGACCGATCACGATGATCATCTTTCCCTTCTTGCCATCCCGATCATAGCCCCAATCGGCCATGGGGCAATGGGTTCCCTCAAAATAGGAGGACGTGATATCATAGAGGTATATCTTGTGGATCTGGCCCGGGAAAAGCTGCTTTTGGATCTCCATCTGACAGCGATACAGGGAGTCTAAAGCTTCATACCATTGGCTCAGGGGAATCCTTTCATCGGCTCCCAGCAAACGCTTCAAAGAGGAGCTTTCGAAGGCATCCCATAAGGCCCTTTTCGAATAAGGTTTTGGGTTGGTCACGCGATCAACAATCGAGGCAATGATCGGTACCTGATGATTTTGAGGAAACCTCTCCAAGGCACCTAGGATTCCCATCTGTTTCATCACCGACCAAACCGCCCAGGTATCTCCAAAGGGGACCGCGTCGAGGTAGCGAATTGTGTCAACCGGAATGGAGTCAACCTTGCCTTCAGAGCGCAAGGCAATACGAAGAGCCTGCACAGCGTGTTCGGGCAAATGGGAAAGGCTCTGTATGACCTTATTTCTTGACACTCCGTTTTCATCTCGATAGGAGCTCATCAAGAAAGGATAGGAGTAAACTTTATCTTTGTAGGGTTTTTTGATGTAATCAACGCGCATCTTCATAGATACGTATATTAGCATAATATTCAAATAATGTAAAGATAAAATCTATAATAATTTGACTATTTTCATGTATACAATTTCGCCTATGAAAAATATATTTTGTTGAGTTTACAGGGTATTCCAGACAAAAACACCTTATTTTCCACAAACTTCAGTTGTAAAACCGTCGCGAGCGCCGGTAGAGCAAGGCGCGAGGTGGCGAGAAACCCCAGCGTACAACTTTGTACGTGAAGATTTCCAGACGCTGAGCAACGCCGCG
>JBHIAW010000321.1:0-2223 GCA_046758765.1 bacterium | reverse complement strand
GGCTTCAGTGATCTTTGATTTTAACCAGAGATTTACCAAAGTCTCCGCAGAAACACCACGCCGCTGCGCAATTTCCCGAATTTTTTGGGCGAGTTCCTTTTCCACCGCAAAATAGTGAATTTCCTTCTTTAGATTAACATCAAATTGAACTTCTTCAGCATCATCATAATCTAAAAAGCTGTGTTCAACCCCAAATTCCGAGGATTCTCGAAGCATCATATTCTCCGGCAAGTTGTATTTTTTCTTCTTATTTCTTGGCATAGTTTCGCCGCTCCTTTTGATTCATTTCCGCGCTGATACAATAGCCACAGCGAGAGGTTTGGATCGGGCGAGGCATTGGTATTTTAATATATTTGGGTTGCTTAACTACAAAATCCCTCACAAAATCATTCCTGGCACACTGATGAAAGATTTTAAACCAGGGGAATGAAATGGCCTATTTTTACCTGTGCTAGCTTCTTAATAAAACTTAACTTGACTTTTTTATCTAAGGATTTTATTATTTAAAGGTTACTATCAGGGATGAATTCTTTATCCAAGGATGGTCACATGTTATTTTCGATTTCACCCCTGACCTGTATAGTTTCTTTATTGCCTTAATGGTATGCTTTTTATATAAATACACTAATGTTCATTAATCATCTCCTTGAGAGTGGTATGACCCTTTCTCTAAGTTTTGGAAATATAATTCAAAATGAGTCGGTAGAACCTCGGCTAACTTAATTAGGCGGAAGTAGTAAATGAAAACAATAATCATTTATCTATTGGTCATGGCAACTTTTTAATGATGAAGGTTATGACGTGGTGAATATCAATTATCGACTGACTCCGGCCGTTAGCTTTTGTCGCTCAACATGTCGGAGGGAGCGCCCAGACTATCACAGCGAGTTTTCATATCTTTGCCATGAGTGACACGTCCTCCAGTGTGGACCTAAGCATCGATGTTACCCATGTTGGCCTCCTTACCCCAGGGTTTACGTTCCCGATCCGGATAGGAGTCACCGATGAGAATACGGGGGCATCCCTCACTAATGCCCATGTCTACATCTGGGCGGGATCCCGGCCAGAACAGGCTCGCCTCATGGGATCTGGCCTCTATGAGAAGATGGTTGTTCCTTACGATACGTTAAGAGGCCTTACCCAACAATATAATATCTCATGGGGCGGATATTCCCTAGAAGTCCACTGTGCAGGTTATCAAAGTTACTATGAGGATTCAATTGTACCAGCGGAAGGTTCCAACGATATTTACTGTGATGTCTCTCTCATCCCTCTGGATGTCACTGCGAATTTTCAACCATCCTGGTATTACTCTCTCGATTATCCCGGCGTATGGGAAATAGTGCCTTCGGCTGATTGGAGCTATCTTACCGTAGGTCTGGGAAAACATCCAGATCCCTGGGATGTACATCCCATTCCGACGGAGGTTCATCTGTTTGATTTGGCGGGAACGTTACTCTGGAGTTACCCTGTCAATGAGGAAGTCTGGGGAATTGATATAACGTCGGATGGCTCGTTGGTGGCTGCCGGCGCATCCGGAGGGATGCTCAGCGTGATCGACCAGATGGGGAACCTGGTCTGGCAACATGTACACCCTTATGAGCATCAAATCCTGGAAGTAAGATTTTCTCATAAAGGTAATTACCTCTGCTATGAGACAAGTCCCTTCAAGCTATTTGACGCGACTACGGGAGATACGCTCTGGGAATTTCCCTTTGTAGGTGTGCACTGGCGTGGCATTACCTTCAATCACGATGATGTCCACATTGCCAGTGGCGGAGGGACATCTTTACTCCTGCTTGTGTGTATATGATGGCAAGAGTGGGCGTAAATATTGTTTCAGGTTGGATGCAAATCACCAATAGCCCGATGAACATCATACGAAAAAACTGCTGTAATGTTGCCCGCATAAATCTGAACACAGTTATCCAGAATGACCAAATTATCTCAGAATAATCATTTTCCTGCTTGATGTGAAGTCCCCAGCTCTGATATGGTAGAAATAATGGCCGGAGCTGACCACTGTGCCCCGGTCGTCCCGCCCGTCCCAGCGCACTACATAGCGACCCGGTTGCTTGTCTTCGTTGACAAGGGTCCGGGTCAAACGTCCCTGCAGGTCGTAGATTTTGATTTGAACCCGTGTTGTGGCACCTTCCGGAACGGTGTAACTAATAATAGTGGAGGCATTAAAGGGGTTCGGATAGTTCTGAAAAAGATGGAAAA
>JBHIAW010000320.1:0-2233 GCA_046758765.1 bacterium | reverse complement strand
AGTTTTCGTCAATTTGCTAAGGACAAAATTGATTCTGAAGCCATCGACCGTAATGGTGAAATTCCAAGAGAGGTTCTTGAAGGACTTGCTGAGCTTGGTTTACTGGGAATGAGCATTCCCGAGGCGTACGGCGGCTACGGATTTTCTGCAACCGCTTATAATCGTGTATTTGAAAATGTTGCTGGCATCGATGGATCATTAGCTGCGACCTTAGGTGCCCACCAATCCATTGGTTTAAAAGCTCTGCTGCTGCACGGTACCGAAGAACAGAAGCAAAAATATCTGCCTAAGTTAGCTTCAGGCGAATGGCTGGCTGCTTTTGCCTTAACCGAGCCCGGAGCCGGGTCGGATGCGGCCGGGATCCAATCTTTAGCGGTTTTGGATGAAAAAAACCGTCACTACCTCTTAAATGGAAACAAAATTTGGATTACAAATGGTGGATTAGCCAATTTTTTCACCGTATTTGCGAAGACCCCAGTGGGTGAAAATGGAGAGAAGAAAATAACGGCCTTTGCGGTGACTCGCGATATGCCGGGATTTTCTTCCGGTAGAGAAGAGGAAAAACTTGGTATTCATGGGTCTTCTACTACTGAGTTAAATTTCGAAAATGTTAAGGTGCCAGTTGAAAATGTGATTGGTCCTTTGGGTAAGGGATTCAAGGTGGCCATGGAAGTGTTAAATTCAGGTCGGTTGGGATTAGCGGCAGGATGCGTAGGTGGTATGAAACGACTCACCGCTGCAAGTGTGGAGCATGCGAAAAATAGAAAGCAATTTAGCACTCCGATTGCTAATTTTGAAATGATTCAGGAAAAAATAAGCCGCATGGTAGTTGAAACCTTTGCCGTGGAAAGTATGGTATATCTTACAACTGGTCTGATAGATAGAGGTGATGTGGATTACTCTGTGGAATCAGCCATGTGTAAAGTATTTGCTTCCGAAGCCTTGTGGCGAGCTGTAAACGATGCCATGCAAATAGCTGGAGGTATTGGCTACAGCAAGGATTATCCGTATGAGCGCGCCCTGCGTGATTCTCGAATTAATTTGATTTTTGAAGGGACGAATGAAGTACTGCGGGCGTTTATTGCTCTGGCGGGAATGCAGGAACATGGTCAGTACCTGAAAAAAGTTGGGAAAGCACTACAGAATCCCTTGAATGAGCTGGGGATTTTGACAGATTTTGCTATTCACCGCATCAAGGATAGAGTGACCACCGGAAGATTAAATGGGGTCGATGAGGCTTTAAGCGATGAAGTAGGTAAATTTGAAGAATATGCCAAAGAGCTTCATCTGGCGGTTGAAAGGGTCTTATCAAAGTACCGAAAAAAAATAATCGAGCAAGAATTCATACAAATGAGGCTGGCGGACATGGCCATTGAACTTTATGCCATGGGCGCAGTCATTTCCCGACTGGATTCGCTTATAAAAGAAAAAGGCAAAAGTAAAGTCCAGCGAGAGCTAACCATTGGCAAAACCTATTGCGAAGAAGCCTGGCGCAGAATCCGTAGAAACGCCCGTCAGGTAGATAACAACATCGACCCATGGCGCAAGGAAATCGCCACTAATGTTTATGAAACCAACGGATATGTTTTTGATTTGATAGGCTAAAAAAGGGTTGAATTAGAGTTTTAATTTATTAAATTGAATTACATGACAAACGTTTTTATTCACAAAGGGAAAAAAATATATTATAAATATGATGATTATCAAGACGCCTTATTCCTTACTTTTGTTGAAAACCCGGGATTGTCCTATTACGAAGAGTTAGAAAACGGTATAATGGTTAGAAAAGACGCTAAGAGCAATGAAATAGTTGGGTACACTGTTAGAAATGTAAGTGCAAAAATTTTTAAGTCATATTTAGAAGAGAATATATTTAATTCTTCAATTGCTTAATAAGTAACAAATCAAACAAATAAAAGAGGAGCCAAAAGTGAACATCATTGTCTGCATGAAGCAAGTTCCCGTCAAAGATTCGCTTTTGAAAATCAAAGACGACGGAAAATGGATTCACGAAACAGATTTGAATTATGAAATTAACGAGAGCGATCACTATGCGTTGGAAGAGGCCCTGCGGCTTAAAGAAAAACATGGCGGTGAAGTGGTGTTACTCTGCATGGGCCCGCCCAGAGTCACGGAAGCCATAAAGCAGGGACTGGCAAAGGGTGCGGACCGGGCGATTCATATCAATAATGAAAGCTTCACCATATTAGACCCCTTTGTTAATGCTAAGATT
>JBHIAW010000319.1:0-2259 GCA_046758765.1 bacterium | reverse complement strand
CTCCCTTACCTAAAATTACCAATCTTGTCTTGGGGTATTCCTTTAAGATCAGTGGCATGGCCTGAATGAGGTTCCTCACGCCCTTGACCCATGTTAGTCGCCCTAAGAAAAAAAGCATGCGTTCATCATCTTTGATATCATATTTCTCTCGAATTTTTTCAACATCCTCTGGCCTACATTTACTGGGATTGTAACGCTCAGGGTCTACTCCGTTCCAGACCACACTGATTTTTGGTGCAGGCCAGCCGTGTCGAATAAGATCGTCTCTCATTGTATGGCTGACTGTAATTATGCGATCCGCCACTTGAGCAGTCGCTAACTCAAAATGGAAAACTACTTCAGAGCCCTGTCCTCCGCTCCGACCAAACTCGGTGCTGTGAACATGAAAAACCACGGGCATTTTCGTTTCGTTTTTGACTATGATTCCAGAGATGCTGCTTAACCAGTCATGGACACATACTACGTCGAATTTGTAACCCTCTTTCTTGATTAATCCGTTGATGAACTTGGTTGCGCTAAGAACATTATAGATAAAGATGTCGTTAAAGAAGCGGATGTTTGTCCCCCACTTTCTTAAGTCATCGGTGACGAACATTGGAAACACGTTGCTCGCGTCGGCGATTATGGGGCGATGGACTTCCACTCCCTTCAACACCTCCCTCGTCTTCAAATCTCCAGAATTAAGCGTAAAAACTGTAACATCGTGACCCAACTCAACGAACTCACGGGTTATATATTCCGCATATGTACCCAAACCGCCTACAAGCTTCGGTGGATACTCCCAAACGAAAAATCCCATTCTCAATGGATACGCACTCTCGCAAATTTACGGCATCAAGATAATTTGACAAGCATACTTATACTTTCTCTTTCGTCGTTTACCATTCTTATAACCGCTAAATCAACATCACCAAGTAAGTCCATGATGGATGGATAGGTTTTTTCAGATTCGGAATTTCATTAAGTGTTCAATTAATGGATAGAGACCATCAAGACGTTGGATGAAAAACATTCCGTTTAATTGGTTTTTATGTTGCCAATATATTCGCCAGCTTTAGTAAGTTTAGATCCAAAGGCTTTTCCGTTTTACATGATTTCTCAAGTTCGATGCTGGTTATTCTGCCTTTTTGTAATCCAACTATTCTGTTTTCCTGTTCCTTTAATAAGAGTTCAACTGCTTTGTTTGCAAATAGGCTGGCTAAAAGTCTACTTCTCGCCGTGGGGTTGCCGCCTCTTTGGGCGTAGCCCAAAATGCTGAGCCTGACTTCTGCCCCTGTGTTTTCTTCGATTTCTCTTGCAAGTTTATGGGTGTCTCCGATTCCTTCCGCCGCTACGATTATGCCTGACTTTTTTCCTTTAGCACTGTTTTCCTTTAGGGTTTTGAAGATGTTCCCCTTTTCATATTTGACTTCTGGAACCAGGATTATTTCGGCTCCAACCGTCAGCCCCACTGTTAACGCGAGGAAACCTCTTGTTCGTCCCATAACCTCAACTATGAAGACTCTTTCATGCGAAATCGCTGTGTCCCGAATTTTGTCAATTTCAGTGACCGCTGTGTTTACAGCTGTGTCAAAACCTATCGTTTCATCCGTTCCAAAAACATCATTATCGATTGTCGCGGGAATCCCAACTATTAACGTGTCGGTTTCTTTGCTTAATTCTAAAGCTCCCTTGAAAGAGCCATTACCGCCGATAACTATGAGTCCATCAACATTGTTCGATGCAAGAGTTTCAGCAACTTTCTTAATTCCTTCTCTCGCTTTAAACTGTGGGCATCTTGACGTATGAAGAATAGTGCCGCCTAATTGTAGTATTCCACCAACAGAGCGGGGGGTTAACGGCCCAAACGTATTTGTTATCAAACCTTCCCACCCTCTCCTGAAACCTAAAACTTGAAATTTCTTTGAGTAGGCAATGCGGACAACTGCTCGAATAGTAGCGTTCATGCCAGGCGCATCTCCACCACTTGTAACCACACCTATATTTCTCAACCATCAGTCCTCCCAATCGCTAAAATTGTCTCAGAACAAAATGTTACGCTGACCAAAAATAAATCTGACCCTATTTTTGTTGCGCACGCGCATCAAGCAACATGGCCCATCAGACTACCACCAAGCATTTCGCGCGCACGTAGCGAATATGAAAAGATTTTTGGAAAAAATAATCACGACAAAAAATGACAGAAGCTTTAAAAAAATGTACGCCTAATCAGACAGATTGGAAATTGCTATAATTCTTCAAAAAGTCGAGGACAACCGT
>JBHIAW010000318.1:0-2275 GCA_046758765.1 bacterium | reverse complement strand
GGAATGACCGCAATGTACCGTACCAACCTTTCCTCAAATTTTAGATGCATAAAGTTCATGGCAACTAAACCCGCTTTCACAACCGCGACGATAAAAATGAACGTAACTGTGAGCGCTGGTGAAAACGGCAAATAAACCGCAGTCACACTAATTATTAAAAGCAAAAGCAACCATGCCCATACGGCAGTATAATTCGGGTGTGCGTGTTTGGCTTCTGTCATAGAAATCTCCTTTCAAAAATCAATACGAAAGATACAGCAACGGAAAAAGAAATATCCATACAATATCCACAAAGTGCCAATAAAGACCGGCATACTCCACCCTTTGTTGAGTTCTTGGCCAGAGGGTGCCCTTGATGGCCAAGATAAGCAGAGCAAAGTTGGCAATGATTCCAGCCAGAACATGGAGGGCATGTAGGCCCGTCATCGCGTAATAGAACGACCAGAATAGACCTGATAGAGGCGTGAAGCCTAAAACAATTTCCCTGGTGTATTCAATCGCTTTCACTCCCAAAAAGGCTAATCCCAAAATAACCGTGAAAGCCAGGAAATTACGAGCCCGCTTTCTATCTTCCGCGTCGATGGCTTCGAAAGCTTTCACCATGGTCAAGCTGCTGGTGAGCAGGACTAAAGTGTTGAAGGTGCCTATGGGTGTACTTACGTGCTTAGCCATCTCGGTCCAACTTCCGCCACTCGCCATGCGAAACAACACGTAGCAGCCAATGAACCCTCCAAACACCATGATTTCTGAAGCCAGAAACCACCATATCCCCATCTTGCCGGGAATCGTGTGAGTTCTTGGATATTCTTCCACTGTGGAAATTGCTTCCATTATCGTCTCTCCTCTTTGTGTAATTTTGCCAATCTTACCTGCATTTAACAAAACACTAAGCAGCCGAAGCTGACTCAGCCGGTTGATGCTGTGGTTGCCAATCTTCCTTCTTGTCGGGTAAACTATAATCGTATGGACCATGATAAACGGTTGGCATCGTCTCAAAGTTTCCATGTGGTGGAGGTGTAGGAGCCGCCCACTCCAGAGTATTCGCCTGCCAGGGATTGTCCTCGGCTCGCTTCCCAGCAAATAAACTCCAGAAGAAATTAATCACAAAAGGTATCTGCCCGATCAACAGTATAATTGCAGCAATCGTTATGAACTCATTAATCGGTTGCAATGGTTTAAGAAAGTCATACTGGAGTGGATTATAGATCCGTCGCATGTGCCCCCCCATTCCAATCCGGAACATCGGGATAAAAACCAGATTAAAAAATATCACGGTCCACCAAAAATGGATTTTTCCAAGAACTTCGTTCATCATTCGGCCGAACATCTTCGGGAACCAAAAGTATAAAGCAGCAAAGCCACCCAAAAGCGTCGCCGGAAACAGAGTAAAGTGAAAATGCGCAACAACAAAGTACGTGTCATGAATGTAGATATCCACTGGCGCCGAACCGTTAAATATACCGGTGACCCCACCAATGATGAACGTAATCAGAGTCCCTAAGGCAAAAAGCATGGGTGTGGGAAAACGAAGAGATCCACCCCAAATGGTCGCCATGAAGGCGAAAATAATGATGGCAAAGGGAACCGAAATCAAAATCGTGGTAATGCTGAAGGGCATGGCCAGTCGTGGGTCTATGCCGCTCACGAACATGTGGTGCGCCCAGACAATAAAGCTCAAAATGCCGGCGGCAATAGTTGAATAAATAATGGTTCGGTAGCCAAAAATGGGTTTGCGCGAGAACACCGGAATGATCTCAAACAATGCGCCTAAACCTGGCAGTAGAATGACATATACTTCCGGATGACCAAAGAACCAGAAGAGATGTTGCCAGAGAAGTGGATCTCCGCCACGCTCAGCTATAAAAAAACCAGTACCAACCGTTCGATCCAATAACAACAAAATGGCTCCGGCAATCAAAGGGCCGACCGACAACATAAAAAGAACCGCCGCGGTGATTTGCATCCAAACCATGAGGGGGAGACGAAACATGGTCAAGCCTGGTGCCCGCATCGTAATGGTGGTCGTAAGAAAGTTGATACCACCCATCAGAAAAGAAGCAAATTCAAGGGCCAGACCAAGTATCCAAAGATTCAATCCCCAAGTAACTCCGGTGTGTATCGGGTCAGCGGAAAGCGGTGCGTACCCAGTCCAGCCGGCCGCGGCGGCCCCGGCTGGCACAAACAAAGAAGCAATCATAATCACAGATGCCGCGAAAATCGTCCAGAAAGACATCATATTGAGTCGGGGAAAGGCCATGTCTTTGGCGCCAATCAT
>JBHIAW010000317.1:0-2294 GCA_046758765.1 bacterium | reverse complement strand
AGCTTTTCATAATAGTTTTGCCCAAAATCGTTTTGCTTTTTTTGGCGACACCTGAGTAGTTACAAAAAAACAATAAAACAAAATAAAGTATTTGCATCCAAAAAACAAGTGATTTCTTAAGGTCATCTTTCTCAATTTTCATTGATTTTAAGCTTCAAATGTCTTTTATTTTAACATTAAGCGTATTACAAATTCCTGGCGCAACAAAGCTGCAATGATATGATGCTTTAATTCGATTCCTGTTAATCAATTAGAAACCTAGTAAGTCTTTTTGTGACACGATTTACATGATTAAACAGGATAAAACAACCTTTCTGGTGTCGAATTTCCATGTTCCAGAATATGCCGTGAGTTCATTGAAAGTAATTTGAATAAGGGATTTATTATTCTACAATGGCTAGTGGGTGTATAGAATTCGGAAATGAAAAGCTCTTAAGCATTCAGCATCATTGAATGAAAAGAAAAATTCGCTTCTTAATTTTGATACAACAAGATAATAATCGGATTAACACGATGAGTATCCTGCTTAATCCAGTAAATCCTGTCTAATTCTTTTAGTAATTTCTTTGCAAAAAAACAAAGATTAAATTGATAATACTATTGATTGGGTTAATCTACTATGGATAAAATTAAGATATTATATATCGAGGATGATGACCGCCAGCGCAACAAATATTCAAGACTGTTGCGTGCTCAAGGCTTCATAGTAAGCTCTGCATCTTCAGGAGAAGCAGGACTGCACAAATTCGAAAAGAACCATACCGATGTAATTCTTTGTGATTTAAATATGCCCGGGATGAATGGATTAGAAGTATTGACCAAAGTGCAGCAAATCAATCCAGACATACCTTTTATTATTACCACGGCCCACGGTTCTATACCCTTGGCCGTGAAGGCCATAAAACAGGGGGCCTATGATTTTATCCTCAAACCCCTGGACATCCACCAAATTGAACCCACTGTTCAAAAGGCCATCGAAAAAACAAAGTTACAAAAAGCGCTTCGAAAACCAGAATCCAGTTTGCAGATGTCAGAGGATGAACTAAAAAAGTATTCCCAAGGGCTGGAAAAACTGATAGAAGAGCGAACCAAAAGCTTGGAATATGCCACTCGGCAATTGGCTGCTTTGAATGCCGTATCTAACAGATTTACTTTAATTTACCATGAAGATGAACTGCTTGATGAGGTTCCAGAACTGTTAACCCACAGTCTGGATTTTGATCGAGCTTCACTGCTATTAGAAAAAGACGGTGAATTAACCCTTCGATCCTATTGTATGGAAAAGGACCCACCAGATATGGTTGAAAATTTCTTGAAGAGAATCAAAAGTAACGAATTTATCCTGCCTCCGCACTTGATTGAAAGTTTTCAACAAAACAAAACCATTTTTATTCCTGACTTGAATGCAGACCCAAGGTGGCCTAGAGACCCAGGGCAGATAGTTCATACGAAAGCCGTGGTAGTCTCACCCATTAAAGTGAACAAAAAACCCATTGGCATTATAGTTGGCAACATGCAGCACCACGAGCGGGAGATGGACGCCCAAGATGTGGCAAGATTTGAGATGTTTGTGAATATGGTAGGGTTAGCACTTGACAACATTCGCGCTTATCAATCACTCGAAAGAAAGGTAATTGAAAGAACCAAATCTCTAAGACACACCAACCGGGAACTTCGCGATAAAGCAAAAGAATTGGAAAAAACAATGTACGCGCTCGGTAACGCGAATGTCAAACTTCTTTCTGTTCAAGAACAGCTAGAGAAGAAGAATGCCGAAATGCAAAATTTACTGAAAGCACTCTCTGAAAGCAACAATAGATTGGAAGCCATTCTCGATTCATCCTTGAGTGCAATCATTATGGTAAATCATGATGATAAAGTGATTGCAGGAAACAGACAAGTTCAAGAATTTTTCGGACTGCGATTTCAAGAGATTTTGAATAAAACCATGGCGCTATTCTTGAATAAAATCAAACCGTGCATTGAAGATTTCGAAGAGTTTCAATATTATGTGGAAGAGATGCAGCGACATTCTTACCATGTTTATGAGACGGAAGTTAAACTGAACAAACCAGAGCCTAGAATCCTTTCTTTATACTGCATGCCGGTGTTAGATAAAAGCAATAACGAACTTGGCAAAATATGGACGTTCAACGACATCACCGAGCGCAAGGAGGCAGAAGATGCGCTACGAGAGAGCGAAGAACGATTTCGTGGCATTGTAGAAAACGCTAACGACATTATCTATTCATTGACAACAGACGGGGTATTCTCCTATGTCTCTCCTAACTGGA
>JBHIAW010000316.1:0-2296 GCA_046758765.1 bacterium | reverse complement strand
ATACTACATATTTCATTAAAATCAGTAAAAACGGGTTTTTCGACAGTCTCGTTAGAAAACAAGCACCTGACTTTGTTTTGTGCACGAGACCTTCCCGTACTGCTGAACCCAACTTACGAGCCGCACAGGGCCCTGAATTTTCAATTGACATTCCAATCAGCAGGGACTCATCCGGAATTTCAAACCGCCGGATTGATTTTACCCAACGACTTGCGGTGAGCGCCATCGCCGCTACCTTTCGAAATGAGTCATGGCATCTTCTTTTTTCAGCAGCAGCACTGAACGTTCGTTCTAACGACATAACCTGCGCATGGATTGAGCGCACTGAACTTGCGAATTTAATCCCAACTTTCAAGAATGCTCTGACGGTTCAATTCGCGCCAGAGCATCAACTCCACGCAGGGATTGAGTTTATAACTACATATTAACTCAGGGTTTAATTCTTTTAACCCAATAATTCGGCTCCCTATGCATATGCGCTATGGCGATCATATAAATGTACTCCTTTTCAATCGAATACAATATTTTGTACGGGAATTTATGTAATATGTATCTTCTTATATCTCCTTCCTCAACAACCCCAATCTCAGGAAAATGTTTAATAGTCCTAAAGGCACGCATAATTTCTTCTTTGAATCTTTTCCCCAATCCCTCTACTTGAAATTCATAATATTCTACTGCATCATTAAGTTCCTCTTTTGCCAAGTCATCGAAAATAACGTTCATAGACTTTCTCCTAGAACCTCCTCTGCTGGCATTCCTTTTGTTCTGCCTTTCCTATGAGCGTTTAACCTAGCTTGAGCCTCCTTCAACCATATTTCTTGGATATACTTATCTGGTTTATCTAAGCTTTCTACTAAAGCCTCAATAAGAAAAATTTTATCTTGTGGCTTTAGGTCTAAGGCTTTTTGAATAAGTTCTTTGTCTACATTCATTATCGTTATCTCCTAATTGATCAAATTGCTTTTTTAATGTCAAATCCAATCTAATAATTTTTTATAAATAAATCAATTCAAATGATATCTTTCAGAAAATATTCCAGTGTCATTTCTACATCGCGATTCGCTCTCCAGCGCAAACCTCGCGCTGTCGGTACATTGTACGAAGGGCTTCATACCGCTACGCCTACACCATAGACGCATGCCTTCGTACGGTACTGACTAGTTCCTCTCATCTCTTCATTTACTAATCTCCATTTGTCTCCTCACAACTTTGATTCATCGGTTTGCCGTTGAGCAAAACGATAAGCAAGCTCTATTCGGAATAAGTACATTTAAAAATATTATCGAAATTCATTTTCTCCAAAATTCTTCGGACATCATTGAACTCTTCATCCGAAATCTTGGAAATATCAAATGAGTATAAGTCGTATTGCGTTCTTATGGTAATGACATTTCTTGTAAGATTGACTTCCTTTACAAGAATTACTTCATCGTCCTCGGTCCAATCAATAGAAGGTCCTCTTTCGTGGGGCATTAAAGCAAACTCTAACTTGGGGGTTCTTTGTATTACGAAGCCACCTACCCCAAATTGTGTTCCTTCAGGGAAGGAGAAAGACAAAACCAAATCATCTCCGTCATCAATTGTAACAAATTGAACTATATCCATGCTATGAGTTTCGACAGTGAGTGACTACACATTCCTACTATGATTTTTGCGCCTGCCCGTGTTGCCGTTCGATTAACCGCTCATTAAAAGCTAAAATACCCATGGCTATGAGATTTAAAAGCGGTATGAGGATTAGTAGTGCCATCGCTCCAGCGTACCCCGCTTTCGAGAAAATGCGCCAAAAGAATATCACGGGGACAGCGAAGACAGAAAGAATAACAATTAATTCAGGTGCTCCAATTGCGCCGCTCATTTTGAATCCTCCGAATTTACATTAAGAGAAACATTATCTTCAAAGAAAACAGCACCTGGTGTCGTACGCCCTAACTGGCTGCGGTAAAATACATCCGTTATGAATTTAATGCCCCTACTATAGCAGTCCAGTTGAGTAGCATTGTTGGGTGTGGATAAATATACTATTTCAGAGGAGAGACGACGGCTGCTCTGTAACATAATACTTCAGTAACTCCACCCATTAATTCTGTCGCGTCGTATCGAATCCCTATCACGGCATTCGCACCAATTTCTTGAGCATGAGAAACCATCATATCGAATGCCTCTTCTCTAGTTTTCTCACATGGTTCTGTAATTATTGAAACTCGTAGTATTTATAGAGCTTTAACAACTACCACGGTCATGTCATCATGCTGTTGGGCGATACCCGAAAATCGTTTAACATCCTCAATGA
>JBHIAW010000315.1:0-2312 GCA_046758765.1 bacterium | reverse complement strand
AAAAGATTGCCGGAATGACATTAAAAATCGAGTTTTCGTTCAATCACTAGCTAAATTGAATTGGATGCTAACCATGATTGGCAAGACCATATCTCATTACAAGATTTTGGAGAAACTGGGGGGTGGGGGCATGGCCGTGGTTTATAAGGCCCAAGACCTTAAGTTAGATAGACATGTCGCCCTCAAGTTTCTGCCGCCGCACCTGAGCCAGGATGAGGAGAACAAGAAGCCCTTCATCCACGAAGCCAAAGCCGCCTCGGCGCTGGACCATCCCAACATCTGCACCATTTATGCAATGGAAGAAGGTGAGCAGCCGTTTATCGCCATGGAGTTTGTTGAGGGTCGGGAATTGCGCAAAATTGTAGGGGCTGAAAATTTTCAGCCTCTACAAATGGATGTGGAAAATGAGGAGTGAACAACCACATACATCAAATTAGAATTAGGAGGTGTTTTTAAGGCTTAAAACAGCAAGCTCGCTCTTTACAAATAAACTTCTTGAATAGGATAAAACAACATTGTATATTCCCTTTATAAAGTTTACTTTAAAAATGGCGGACAAATATAAAGTATGTTTGACAGGATTGTTAAGTTTCCGCAAAATAATAGTTTTTTCCTTTTCGGGGCCCGAGGAACCGGCAAGACTTTCCTTTTAAAGGAACGCTTCGAAGCCTCACAATCCTTGTACATCGATCTTCTTGATCCTGAACAGAATGAAGCTTACAGTTTGCGACCTCGAACACTTATGGAACAAATTGCGGCTCTTCCAAAGGAAACGGAATGGATCATCATCGATGAAATCCAGAAGGTACCGAAGTTACTCGATCTGGTACATCAACAAATAGAAACATCACATTTTAAATTTGCGTTGTCTGGTTCCAGTGCTCGAAAACTCAAACATGGGAGCGCCAATCTCCTGGCCGGTCGGGCATTCGTCAAGCATCTTTTCCCCCTTACGGCACGTGAAATTGGTGAGCAATTTTCCCTGGATTCTGCGCTTGCCTGGGGAACGCTTCCCCAGCTCTTTTCACTTAAAGATCCTGCAGACAGGCTGGATTTTCTAAGGGCTTATTCATATACCTACCTAAAAGAGGAAATTACTGAAGAACAAGTGGTGCGTCGGTTGGATCCTTTTCGTAGGTTCCTTTTTGTTGCAGCGCAGATGAACGGACAGATCGTCAATTTTTCAAAAATCGCACGTGAGGTTGGAACAAGTACGCCAACTGTTCAGACCTATTTTGAAGTTCTGGAAGACACGCTGGTTGGCTTCTTGCTCGAGCCATTTCATGAGTCAATTCGAAAGCGTCAACGTGAAAATCCAAAATTTTATTTCTTTGATACTGGCGTGCAAAGGGCGCTAAGTAAAACTTTGACTGTGGACCTAACGCCACACACTTATGCATTTGGACTTGCGTTCGAGCATTTCGTCGTTAATGAAATAAACCGACTACAATCATACGCTGGAAAAGATTACCGCATTTCTTTTCTTCGTACAAAAGATGGTGTTGAAATCGATGTGATTGTAGAACGACCTGGACTAAAACGTGCTCTTGTCGAGATCAAATCGACCGAGAGAGTTACAGACGAAGATGTACGCGCCCTGCAGCTTCTCGGAAAAGATATTTCAAATAGTGAGGCTTTTTGTTTTTCTCTTGATCCTACTGCGAAGAAAATCGGTGAGGTGATGTGTTTTCCGTGGCAGCGTGGATTGATGGAGATCGGGCTGTAACCTCAGGCTCTGGCACTTATGTTGAGACGCTGATAAACATTGTGTCAGGAATTGGGAGAGAGTTAAATGATAGGTAAGACTATATCACATTACAAAATTCTGGAGAAACTCGGCGTCGGCGGAATGGGCGTGGTTTACAAAGCCCGGGACACCAAACTCGACCGCTTCGTGGCTCTTAAGTTCCTGCCGCCGCACTTGAGCCAGGATGAGGAGAATAAGAAGCGTTTCATGCACGAAGCTAAAGCTGCATCGGCGCTGGATCATCCCAACATTTGCACCGTCTTCGAAATCGATGAGATAGGAGATGGCCAGATGTTCATTGCCATGGCCTACTACGAGGGTAAATCTTTGAACGACATTGTAGGGGCTGGACATGTCCGACCCCTACGCCTGGATACGGCAATCAATTACGCAATGGAAATCGCCAAAGGCTTACAAGCAGCTCACAAAAAAGGCATTGTGCATCGCGATATTAAACCAGCAAATATATTAGTTACCGACGAGGGCCAGGTAAAAATCGTCGATTTCGGACTGGCCAAATTGGCCGGACGCACGCGGGTCACCAAGACCGGCACGACCATGGGCA
>JBHIAW010000314.1:0-2320 GCA_046758765.1 bacterium | reverse complement strand
ACAGATTCTTATTCCAAAACTCCAACATCTTATTAAACAAATGAATGCGTGCAGGACGGTCGGAGATGCCGTGTTTGCGCATGGGGTAAAACATCACATCAAATTGAATATTCGCTTGAATAAGCTCCTCGATAAAAGCCCAGGAGTTTTGTGGGTGCACGTTGTCATCATAGGTGCCGTGCACCAGCAGAAGCCGTCCGTGCAGATTTTTGGCGCTTTTGACGAACGAAGTTTTTTCATAACCTTCCGGATTGTCCTCTGGTCGTTTCATGGCAAATTCGCCCCACTTGGTGTCGTAATAATGCCAGTCTGTTACCGGTGCAACTGCAATACCAGCTTTAAACTCCTTGGAATTGGTCATGGCGTTTAAGGTGAAGCTGCCGCCGCCGCTCCAGCCCCAAATTCCCACACGCTCGGCATCAACATACGGTTGCGACTTCAACCATTTAACGCCATCAATGACATCTTTTAGTTCGCGCGGCCCGGACATGAGATTGAGGAGACGGTTTTCGAGTTTCTTACTGATGGCCGTCGCACTGCGATGGTCGAATCTCGCCACAAGGTAACCATTTCTCAGCAGGATTTGATCAAAGTACAAAGAAGAGCGCCAGGCATTGAAGACGGTTGGAGCGGAAGGGCCACCATAGATATAGATGATGAGGGGATATTTTTTGTTGGGATCAAAATCTTTTGGTTTGAGCAATTCTGCGGGCATGGGAAATCCATCGGCCGCGGGAATAGTGAACAATTCTGGGTATTGCATATCAAACTGTGCCAGCAATTCGGGTCGCGGCTCAGCCAAAACACTCACGAGCTTGCCATCACTCCTGTAAACCGAAAGCGATGGCAACGTCCTAATGTTCGAATACCGATCGAAGTAATAATCGGCGTCCGGACTGAAGGCTATGCGATGAACGCCATCTTCTGTGGTAAGACGCTGCATGCTAGTGCCATCAAAGCGAATGCGGTACAGATGGCGTTCAATCGACGATTTTTCAAGCGCGGTAAAATAGATCCAGCCGTTCTTGTCATCAACGGCTGCTACGGCCTGGCGCAACCAGAATGGACCGCCGGACGAACGCAGCGCCCACTCGCCTTGGGTGATCTGATTTACTAATTTGCCATCCATTGTAAATCGGTAGAGATGCGCATAGCCGTCGCGTTCTGACTGCCAAATGAAATGCTTTCCATCCTTCAAGAAATACAAATCGTCGTTAATGTTTACCCAGGCAGAATCCGTTTCTTGCATGATATGTTCTACCTTACCAGAAGCGCGGTCGGCAAAATATAGATCAAGCTCAGTTTGCGCACGATTCATGGTTTGAACGCTCAGCCGTTTGCTGTCAGGAAGCCATTTTACGCGTGCAACATATTCGTAAGAGCTGTCAGGTATATCGACCCACGTAGTCTTCGCTTTGTTAATTTCTACAACTCCAACACGAACAATGGGGTTTTTACCCCCAGTCTTGGGATAGCGCTGTTTGAGGACGCGCGGGACAGTAGGTTTGAAATCAACGTAATGCATGACGCTGACCGGCGACTCATCCGTTTGTAGATAAGCGATGGCCTTGGAATCATTCGACCACCAGTAGCCAATATCACGGCGTCCAAAGACCTCTTCCCAGTAAACCCACGATAGGGTACCATTGAGAGTTGTCTCCGAGCCATCCGTTGTAAGGGGCTTCTCAGCTTTGCGCTCGATATCGTAAACGTACAGGTCATTTTCTCGCACAAAGGCCAGCAGCTTACTATCCGGCGAGAAATTAACCGACTTTTCCTTCTCTTCTGTATCTGTGATACGTTGGAATTCCGCTTTGGCAAGTTCAAGCAAATAGATGTCTCCTTTTAGTAGGTAGACGGCTTTTTGACCCTCATGATCAAAAGACAGCGGCCATTTCAACGCTTCCGTTGAATCTTCTGCGCTGAGAAGAGCGTTCAAGCTGGCAATGGCCTTGCTCTTGTCGATCGCTGGTGTCAGCTTACCTGACCCGGGATCGAACTTTTCAAATGTACGATCTTCTTTGGGCCTCCGCAGATCATAAAGAAGTGCTGTGTTATTTTCGAGCCACACAAATCTAGGTAATGCTGAAACTTGGTCTCGTTCGTCACTGTAAATCCACTCCACAGTTATTTGTTCTTTTTCTTGCGCAATCGCAAAGGGAGAAGACAAAATACAGACAAAAAATACCGTGAGCACAAATAAATAATTTCGCATCGTTAATTCCTTTATTGACAAAAAATTAGGTCTTTAGTAACTATTCAGGTTGTCATTCTGGAAGAATCTTTTTTGAATCAACGTCCGAACGAACCTTGTTTACTT
>JBHIAW010000313.1:0-2329 GCA_046758765.1 bacterium | reverse complement strand
AAATGAGGGGCTAAATCATGATTACCGTTGAACATTTAAGTGAAAATATTCTCGAGCTTATCCGCAGAGCTTCCACAGACCTTCGTGAGGATGTCGAGGAGGCATTGAAAAAATCGCACGCTCGGGAAGAGCCAAATTCTCCTGCGGCCGCGGTGTTATCCGTTATTTTAAGAAACATTGAAATGGCCCGTAAGAATGCCACGCCTATATGTCAGGACACGGGTACCCCGATATTTTATGTGCATTACTCATCCGGTCTATCGACCTTAGGGATGCAAAAGCAGATTCACGAAGCTGTGGAAGAGGCTACCAAAAGAAGCTACCTTCGACCTAATGCAGTGAACTCATTAACGGGCGACAATTCCGGTAATAACTTGGGTAAAGATTTTCCCACCATCCATTTTGAGGAATGGGAAAAGCAATATCTAAAGGTAGACTTACTGCTGAAGGGGGGCGGCAGTGAAAATGTTGGGGCCCAGTACAAACTACCTTATCCGCCATTACAAGCGGGTCGAGATATCACTGGCATTAAGAAAGTAGTTCTGGATGCGGTCTATCAGGCGCAAGGGCAAGGGTGCGCACCTGGCATTCTGGGTGTTGGCATCGGCGGCGACCGCGGTACTTCTTACATTTTATCTAAAAAGCAACTGTTCCGCAAGCTGGACGACGAGAACGAAAACGAGACTCTCCGGGCCGCGGAAGAGGAAATTTTGGAAAAAGCCAACCGATTGAATATTGGGCCTATGGGCTTCGGCGGGAAAACGACCATCTTAGGTGTGAAAATGGACTGGATGCACCGGCTGCCAGCCAGCTTTTTCGTTGCCATCTCTTATATGTGCTGGGCAGACCGGAGGAAGAGTATGGTGTTAAAAAATGGTAAGGCTGAATTTGAATGAGTTTCATTTTTTTCACCCACCGATTTGCACAAATTGGCGCAAATTGCTAGTGATTGGAATGAACTTTCAAACTTAAGCAGGATTCGGAAAACAAAATTAAAGACTGAAGGACACCGAAACTTACACAATTATTACTAAAATATTGACCGCAGACTTTGCGGAGTTCACAGAAATCTAAGAATGACCACTCTGCGCCCTCGGCGGTTTATAAATAATTACGGATATGATTCTTTATTACAAAAGCAATTTAAGGAGAGTCAAATGTTTGAATTGAAAATTCCTATTTCCAAGGGGGATATTGAAGAATTAAAAGTGGGCGCTCAAGTTGCATTAACCGGCATCATGTTCACCGCCCGGGATGCGGCCCACAAGTTTATGGTAGACAGTTTTATTAATCGTAACCCGCCAAAAGAAGAGGAGGCGCTTTACCAAATCTTAAAGAAGGAACTCGATGGCGGGGTAATATATCACTGCGGGCCAATAGTTCGTAAAGTAAATGGCCGTTGGGAATTTGTGGCAGCCGGGCCTACTACCAGTACCCGTGAGGAGCCGTATGAGCACCTGATTATTGAACACTTCGGAGTAAAGGCGGTTATGGGAAAGGGTGGCATGGGGCCAAAAACCTTAGATGCCTGCAAAAAGCATAAAGCGGTTTATTTGCACGCGGTAGGTGGAGCGGCGGCCGTATTAGCAGAGACAGTCAAAGAAGTGGTGGAGGTCTATAAAATGGAGTTTGGCGTGCCTGAAGCTTTTTGGAAAATTCGAGTGGAAGATTTTCCGGCGGTGGTGACCATGGATGCTCATGGTAATAGCCTACATGAGAAAGTAGATATGGCCTCTAAACAAGAGCTGGATGCGCTCATAGCAGAATTATGAGTATGAATTAGAACAATTTAAATTTGTCAGTAGGGGATTTCGTGGCGAGTCGAAGGATGATTTTGTTAAAATAAAATTGAATGATTATACTATTAACACAGAATAGGAGGAAGGACTAATGAAAAACAGGAATCTTTCTTTAGTGGTTATTTTCATGTTAGGGTTGACTTCGTTTGTAGGATGCAAGAAAAGTCCCGAAACTACTCAAAAAACTTTAATCCACTCTATGGACGAATATCATCGTGTGCTCAGACCGCTCATGCACCAAGCACTGCCGGAAAAGAATGTAGTTGCTTTTAAGGAAAACGCTGAGGAGCTTTTGAAGTGCGCTGAAAGATTGGCCACGGCTGAGGTTCCACCTAAATTTGAGAATCAGAAAACTGAAATCGACAGCTTGGTAAAAGGAATCTTGGAAAAGACAAAAACTTTTCAGCAAACGTGCAAATCAGGAACCGAGGAAGAAATCTTTAACACCTTTATGACTGCTCACGATGATTATGAGGCCTTGGCGGATATTGTTTATGAATTGTGAGTTGTGAGGTAAGTGGGTGTGCGAG
>JBHIAW010000312.1:0-2351 GCA_046758765.1 bacterium | reverse complement strand
CGGTCGAAGATGTGGAAGCGGTGGCTGCGCAGGTGTTGAGCGGTGCTGAAAATATAGGTTAGAGCTGAGACTGAGCCTTAGTGAACAGCTTAATTTGTCATTGGGTCATTGAGTCATTTGCCTTCGTCGTCATTGAATATTGGGTATTGACGAGCACAGCGGACAACTGACAAAAAATGACAGCGGAGCGAAATGACTTATTGACTAAAGAGAACTTCTAATTTTCTTGAGTTAGCATGAAAAACCCCTTTATAGCAGGGAGCTGGGTCCGAGGAGAAAATTTCTTTGGGCGCCAGAGTCTGCTGAAGGAAATCTTGGATGGCAGTAGAAACTATGTTTGGGTGGCGGGTACTCGACGTTTGGGCAAAACGTCACTGCTGAAGCAAATCGAATATCTTACTCAAGGGGGTGTTTATGCGAATAAATATATTTCCCTGTTTTGGGACATACAAGGAAGTCAAGATCTAAGAGGACTTAAGGATGCCTTACTCGAAAGTGTGGAGGATGCGGAGGACCGCTTTGAAGATATCGGCGTAGATTTAGATGAACTGGAAGGTCAGGATGTTTTTGGAATTCTACGGGTTCTCAAACGAAAGGCTAAAGAAGAGAATCTTAAGTTGATGATTCTTTGCGACGAATCTGAGGAGTTAATTAACATTGAAAAAAACAATCCCGAGGCTCTTCCTAAATTGCGGCGAGTTTTTCAACAGGGCGGGAATATTTACACAGTCCTTACTGCCACCAAACGCCTCAGTAAGCTGGAGCGCAGCATGATTCCTGACACCTCGCCGTTTTTGCATGGTTTTATTCCCCCCACTTATTTGACTCGATTAGAAAACACGGAAGCAGAGCGGTTGATTCGGTTAGGGAGATTTAATGATGAAGTAGTCAGTGAGATTATGACGAAAACATACAATCACCCCTATCTCATTCAACTAATTTGCAAGCGTCTATTTGAAACAGGTGATCTGCAAAGAGTGTTTCAGGAAGTCAGTGCCGACGACATGGTGTCTCACTTTTTCTCGGTTGATTTTCAATATCTGCATCCCACGGAAAAAGAAATACTACTGCAGATTTTGCAGAACAAAGACCTGTCATCGGCAGATTTGGAATTCAAGATTGCAGCAGCCGGCGACCAATTAATTAAGCTTCTTTATGGTTTAATTCATTTAGGATATATCAAGCAGGAAAACGGCCTATATAGAATTTCTAATTACTTTTTTGAAAAGTGGCTGGAACGGGAAAAAGAACAGTTATATGATCCATCAACATTGAAAAAGGCAGAGCCTAGCTTTACAATTGATGTCCCCCCTAAGGAATCTCAAATACAGAAACTCCCAGAAGTTGGTGAAAGACTGGCTCAGCATGAAATCTTAGAGAAATTAGGCGCCGGAGGCATGGGTGTGGTCTTTAAGGCCAAAGATGTAAATCTCCAACGGTTGGTTGCCTTGAAGGTTTTACTGCCAGAAATTATGAGTGATGCAGAATATAGAGAAAGATTCTTATTGGAAGCCAGGGCGGCCTCCGCGCTTAATCATCCAAATATCACTACCATTTATCAAGTTGGCGAAGATCAGGGGCGACACTTCATATCTATGGAGTATGTGGAGGGCCAAACTCTGAAATCGTGGCGTCAGGAACATCCGGAGAATCTTCTGGAGCAGTTAAATGTCGTAATCCAGGTAGGAAAGGGATTAGCCCATGCTCATAAGAAGAATATTGTACACCGGGATATAAAATCCGATAACATTATGGTCACTGAGGAAGGGATGGCCAAAATCATGGATTTTGGTTTAGCAAAAATGCAAAAGAAAGCTGAACGGCTTACTAAGACTGGCACGACCCTCGGCACCCTGGCTTACATGTCCCCGGAACAGGCGAGCGGGTTACCCACTGAGCACCGCACCGATATATTTTCTTTTGGGGTCGTACTCTATGAATTGTTTTCCGGTCAACTCCCTTTTACCGGTGAATTCGAGCTTTCGGTTTTATATTCTATTATTAATGAAGAACCGACGCCTTTGCTGGAGCTCAAGCCGTCCTTGCCGGGAGAGCTTGAAGCTATTGTACAAAGGGCCTTGAAGAAGGATAAAGAGGAGCGTTACCAAAGCATGGAGTCGTTAATTGCTGATTTGCAAAAACTAGAAAAACGAATAGAGACTTGAGAACTTTAGCCCAGAGATAAACAGAACCTTCTTTAAGAATCAAGACCCGCACAGCCAGCCAACAGGATCGTTCCAAAAAATCTCACCGTCATCCAAAACATCAGCCAAAGTGTAACTATTCATCCGGCTCGGTCATTCCGTAGGAATTTTCATGTCGGACGCGACACCCGATAATGATGAAAATAG
>JBHIAW010000311.1:0-2530 GCA_046758765.1 bacterium | reverse complement strand
GTGTTAAGCACGCCGCCAGCGTTCGTCCTGAGCCAGGATCAAACTCTTCGTTGTTAATATTTATTTTCCGATTATTCTTACTCAATGGACGACAGAGCCTTATGCACACTCTTTTTTTCCAAAGAACCAAAAAAATTGCCCATACCATCTTTGAATGGGCAAATTGAAATATATTATAAAAAGAACTAAAAGTCAAGTACTTTTTGCGTCTTTTCTAAAGTAAATTTTAAGAACTCATTAGAACTCTTCTTGATACTACTCATAATCTAAAATGTTTATCAGAAAAGTCAAGCCATTTGTTATTTTGTTAAAGCAAACAGCTTACAGTTAGGTTGATGCGAGCACTGCTATAACATTCTTAATGTTCAATTAATACTCTATGATACCGTTTCCTCCCTGCTCTAAGCATTATCATCTGGCTATCGAGGTCTGAATCTTTAATCACAGAATCAATACTATCTATTCTGGTTTCATTGATGTAGGCCCCCCCTTGTTGAATCAGCCTTCTGGCTGCACTCTTAGAGGAGGCGAGACCAACTTCTGCGAAGATATCCACCGCAAGTATTCCCTTTTTCAAACGAGCCAAATCAACATAAGAACAAGGGATTGCGCTTAAGTCTTTACGTTCTCCCGCAAAGGCACTTCGTGAAGCTGCTCTTGCTTTTTCAGCTTCATCTCGGCCGTGAGTAATTTTAGTAGCTTCATAAGCCAAAATCTCTTTAGCCTTTCGTGTTTCGGCTCCTTCAAGTCTGCCCAGCTTCTTAATCTCCTCCAGAGGTAAGAAGGTAAAATAAGCCAAGAACCGTCGAACATCCCGGTCATCTACATTGACCCAGTATTGATAATATTCGTAGGGCGAGGTCTTCGAAGCATCCAACCAAACCGCTCCCTTTGCAGTCTTTCCCATTTTCTGTCCGCTTGCTGTAGTGAGTAATGGCCAAGTCATTCCGGCTGCCTCACCATTTTCAACTCGGCGAATAAGATCTACACCCGCTAAAATATTTCCCCATTGGTCATCACCACCAAGCTGTAAAGTGCAATGGTGATTTTTGTAAAGCATTAAAAAGTCATAGGCTTGGAGAATTTGGTAGTTAAACTCCAAAAATGATAATCCCTTCTCCATACGTAATTTGTAAGCTTCTGCGGCCAGCATGCGATTTACGCTAAAATGTCTCCCAATATCTCGAAGAACATCTATGTATTTCAAATCAACTAACCAAGAAGCGTTATGGATAGCCAAACCTTTCTTACCATCAATCTCAAAATATCGACCTATCTGAGTTTTTATCTTTACAGCATTCTCAGCAATTCTTTCAGGCGACAGCATTTGGCGCAATTCTGTTCTGCCGCTGGGATCACCGACTAATGCCGTGCCGTCACCAATGATGGCAATTGGTCGATGACCATGCCGTTGCACGTGCGCAAGAGCCATTAACCCTAATAAGTTTCCCACATGTAGGCTATCTGCTGTAGGATCAAATCCGACATAGACGGTCACTTGTTGTGTAGCAAACTGCTTCCTAACAGCCTCTTCGCCTGTCACTTGTTGGACAAATCCACGCTCTTTTAGTATATCATATAGATTGTCCTCTTTCGATTTACTATTCATCATTGATCTCTAAATTCTCTGTTTATGTCTAAGCTGCCGTCTTAGCTCGCGTTCAGAGTCTCGCTTTGCGATATCCCGGCGCTTATCATAGATTTTCTTACCTTTGGCTAAGGCTAATTCAACCTTTACTTTTCCGTTTTTAAAATAAAGACGCAGTGGAACAAGAGTAAGTCCTTTTTCTTGAACCTTGCCAATTAGCTTCTTAATCTGTTTTTTGTGCAGAAGTAACTTACGTGTTCGAATTGGATCGTGATTGTTAATATTTCCATGAGAATATGGGCTAATGTGGGCATTATACAAAAACAGTTCACCATTTCTTACATTGGCGAAGCTCTCTTTTAAGTTGGCGCGTCCCTCACGCAAAGATTTCACTTCGGTTCCCAAAAGCACAATACCTGTTTCCATGGACTCAAGTATTTCATATTCGTGACGTGCTTTACGATTGGTTGTGATAATTTTTTCAGTCATTGAATATTCGACCCAATTTTTACTAAAATTAGTGCTTTTGAGAATAAAAGTCAAGACAGGTAGGAAAAATTCTTGATTTTGGCTGTATTGATTATTAAATTGTATTGTAAATTTTTTTGCAACCGACACAAGCATTTGATTTTGCCGAAGTGGTGGAATTGGTAGACGCGCACGGTTCAGGGCCGTGTGTCCTTACGGACGTGTGGGTTCGAGTCCCACCTTCGGCACTATTGAAGTCCGGCGGTTAAATAGTACTGAGTTTCTCTGGAATCTGTAATTCCCCAGCCTGTGGCCAAAGGATCTGCTGGTGTTGCATCTCGTAAACCTAATCCTGCTCCTAAATTTAATGAACCAAAAGAAATTTCATTGTAAGTGTTCACTCAACTAGCCATTTATGTCATTCTGAGCCAACAATATTTCGAGAAAATCACAAAAACAGAGATTCTTCACTTC
>JBHIAW010000310.1:0-2535 GCA_046758765.1 bacterium | reverse complement strand
TAGAAAATCTCCCATCATTACCATTATTCCATATTCATTATAAAGCTTTCTTAATAACTCTTTGTTAGGTTTGTGAGGTTGATGATAGACTCGTATGCAATTTACGCCCATATCTTTCATCAATTGAAAATCCCCCTTCTTCCGAAAAAAATGGGATGTTTCCGATAGCTCTATTGTAAACATGTGCAAGTTCGTGAGCGATGATCCAATAGGCCGTCTTATCCGGCATTTCATCGAATTCGCTCGCTCTGAATTTTACCTTATATCCATCTTCCTTAACCTGTCCATAAATGTCATCTCTGTCTCCAAACCGAAGTTCATGCTTTTTAAAAAATAGTTATGTAATATCAGCTAGTTAATTTTTCAAAAAAGCCGATTTGGGCACTACATATTGAAATTAATTACAAGATTGTTTTCACTGTTTTCCCCGGCTGGTGAGGTAAATGTAATGCATCATAAATCTCTTGGTGAGACGGTTCCGCCTTGGATGATTTTCGGGTACGGATAATTTTGCCGTCTTCTCGTTTCATCATAGTGGTTATCCTTACTTGTGTTGATAATTGATCGCGAATCCTTGTCCAACAAAATCGAACTCCCTTTTGCCGAAGCTTAAAGCGAATGGTATGCAACAAATGATATGCAATGAGAGTTATAAAAATGTGACCATCGCATCGAACTTCTTTCTGATGATAGACTGGCCTTAGGCCTAACTCGGACTTCATGCATCGAAATGCATCCTCAATATCAGTCAACATGGTATATATATCCCATATCTGATGCTCATTGAGATCTTCTCGATCGGCTCTCAGACAGTAAACGCCACTTGTCTTCTCTGTTTTCTTACGCGACCAGGTGATGTTTTTCGCCTTGTCCGTTTTAATATCTTTTTCAACGTTAATCTTATAGTCGTGAGATACTAATTTGTATTTTTCTTTTAATCGACCAATTCTTTCAACTACCTTATCGTAGCGCTTGGTCCCGTTTCTGATGTAAAGCGCGTTGCGCGATTTTAATAGCTCAGTTTCAAAGCGCTGATGAAACTTGTTTTTTATACTTTCTTCTTTTTTCTCTTTGTCAATGGAATGGCAATATAGTTCTAATTCTTCAGTTGCCTGGTTCTTGACCAAGCCAGCTTGAACAATAACCGTCTTCGTTTTATTATCTTCTTTAACAGTAATCATGGTCAGATCAGGCGGTAGTTCTTTCTTCTTCTTGCGGGAAACCACGATATAATGATAGTGCTTGTCTTTCAGCCATTGGATATTTTCTTCCGAAGCGATCCCAGCATCCAGGACGATCGTCGGCTTAATGAAGGAATCCTCAGAAACATCCTCGCCAGAGAGACCCCGGATCATCGTCTCCAGGGTTTTGGGTTCACTGATGTTACCCTCAAAGAGGCGACTCTTCTTGGGAAATCCATCCATATCCAGGACAAGCCCCAAAGTCACCAAAAGACAATCATTACGTTTGTCTTTTGCTCTCCCATACCGTGCTTTGGGATTATACTTGCCGGTACCTTCAAGAAACGTATTGGTTAGATCATAGAGGATGATTTTTTCTTCTAAAGCAAAAAGTTGACCTTCAGTTCGGCGCAGGTGTTCTTCAAGAGCATCTTTATGTTTCAAAAGTCGATCGGAAACTTTATACACACAATCCAGAGATAAGTTGGAGAAATCAACACCCATCAGTTCATCCAAAGCGCTGACGTTCTGCAACCAGTAATGGGTCGATCTTTCAGAACCGGGAACAATCATTCGACCAGCGATTACACCAAGACTCGCAGCAAGTTGATGTCTGTTCAATCCGAGTTTTCTCAGTTTCCGGTCTATCTCAACTTCTTTGATAGTCTCATAAATAACATATTCTGCTCCAACTGTACGGGCCTCCTCATTCTCAATGCTGTTAACATCAATTGTTGCATAATCCGGGGCAATCGTTTCCCCTTCATCAATAACAGATGCTTGCTCACGAATAATTCTTTTTGCGTATCTCCTGGCAAGAGAACTGATTGCCTTGGGATAATCAATAAGAGGTTTTTGGCCAGTAATAATTTCTTCTATACAATTAGCAAGATCTTTCCATTGTTCTTGGGGCAGATTAAAATCAACACCCAGATTCAATATAACCCTTTGCCGTGGTCCCCGCTCGGTCCGAATCGAGTCGACCAATTTATAGGTATAATACTTATGGCGATTCTTTTTATTTTTGTGTTCGACCTTTCGAATAAACATGAAAGGCAATATAATAAAGAACTTGCCCCAGGGCAAGCTAAAAATAAAGATTTTGTCACTACACTTATAATTATTTGCCTTAACCTATTGAAATAATATGGGTGACTATCGAAAAATGGACATATTTAATACCTAAAATTGCAAAAAGGCATGAAGTTGGGAAAAGACAATTGGAAAACTTACCAAAAAGCTTTTTTGGAGGGTAAATAGATGGTAGAGGTCCTAGAGAGAAAGCATGCCATATTAGTTACAGAGTTTGACCGTTACGTTGTGGAGCACCCTGAGTTTGCGGTGGAAATACCAC
>JBHIAW010000309.1:0-2539 GCA_046758765.1 bacterium | reverse complement strand
CAATTTGAAATCTGAAATTTGCAATCCCGAAGGGGGTGTGCCCGCGATCTCCCAGCACTCGCCCCTCGGTCGCCTGATGGCTACTTACTTATGAACTTCTTAGTACTACCTCATATGTTGGTCTGCTAGGTTTATTTCCATGGAGTCCCTATACGACCATTCTTGCTGTGGACGGGAAGAAGGTTGAGGGATGGTTGAAGACCCTCGCATCTCCCCCCGAAAACTGTTAAGTAACCCGACACCTTGTCAGGCGGTTTTACACTCTCCGAATAAGTTTCCTTCTGTACGGTAACAACCGAATTTTACAATCCTTTTTATTCCATTTTGTTCCTTACTGCTCCCTAGGCTGAAAAACTGTCGGATTTCCTTACAAATTCGCAATCAACGGCAGCGGGTAAGTTGTTGAAATATAACAATTCTCACTTTGGCACATCGTATGCATAACTAACTGCTGGGAAAAGGTCTACGCCATCTTTGGCAATTCATCCTGTGTGATGAGAGGGCAGAAAGAGGGACGAGAAACTGGCTCATAAAGCAGTGGTGACACGGTCCAGTTTAGTCTTGGGAGGCTACCCTGAGCCCTTTTTTCTTATGCTGGGCGGTACTGGGTGCGCTATTTGGTGTGATGGAGCGGGCAGAAGCGGTTTCTGTCACATTCTTAACGGATCGTGTGACATTCGAGTCACAGCTCGCTTCAAAGACAGATATTGATTTCGAGGGCATTGTTGGTGACGGTTCCTTTAGCTCTTTGACTGCGAGTAAAGTGAGGTTTAAATGACTGACTTGCTTATAATTGGTTTATGGACAATCAAAATTGCGATTATCATAGGTTTGTTGTACGAGCTGTACATCCTCTCCAAGGAGAGCCTCGCGTAGAACATCTAGAGACACAAACGTGAGGCGTGTGTGATGGCACAAAAAACGCAGTCTACTAATGGGGATAAGAAACGAAAATATAAGACCATCGTTCTCGGACCGGATGTATTCCGGATGAGTAACTATGGGCAACGAGACAATGCTCTGGAAATATGGCTCCTCTATTTTGAACGGCTTGGAGTCCCTGCGGCAATAATAAAAAACAGGAATTATTTCTCAGTTTGGAAGTACGGACTAAAATATATTACGGCCCACTCACCGACGAATTTGGAACGCACGAAGGGTGAGATTGTCGAAGAAGTCAACGATTTCAGGGACTATTGGCCTAAACGTGATAGGGCAGCCTGCCCAGCCAGGAGTCCTAGAAGTTTGACAAACGGTGGTGCGACTCGGACCGCCGTTTCCGTTTTCAGGAAGGTGTCCAACAGATAAGAAAGACGGGAAATGCCGGACGAATTATTAACCGTTGAAGAAGTCGCAGATTACCTCCATGTCCACCGCTATACCATCTACCGTTTTTTAGCTCAGAAGAAGCTTCCGGCCTTTAAAGTAGGCAACCAATGGCGGTTTCAGAGAAAGATGATTGATGCTTGGCTGATGAGGAACTCAAATATCGAAAAGAAACAGCTTCATTGAAGCCAGCCTTTTATTTGAGCGGCGCAGAAAGCGAGAGGCATAGAGTCAGGCGATATAGTAGCCATTCAGTCTTTTGCACCTTCGCCGTGTTCTATGCGACATCGGTTCTTATTCGCATAACCTCCTTGACGATTAGCCTCACATAGACCAGCCAGAGTTCTAAAAGTTTGCTAAGCAGCGGTCTACATCGGGCCCCTGTTTTTGCTCTAATCTTGATTGTCGTCTCCAGCTCCTTTAATTCTTCCATGGATTTCTGGAGGGTGGCGGTTATATCCTGGAGACACTTTTCCCTCTCAATGGTCTCCTCTCGGAGTACCTGCCAGCTGTCGTATCTGCAAAACATAGGGCCCCTAAATTATGGGGGGGTAGTCTTTGTCGAGAAATCTCTTCTTTCAACTAAGATAGTCTCGGTTCATTCGCCAGCCCAAATAAACACCCACTAAGCTCCCAATCGAACTGATCAGAAACGCAGTCACGATGCTTCCCACTTGTTCGCCAATCCACCAGCCAAGGTATCCGCCGATAGCCATCCCGACAAAAGTGCACAGTTTGCTCAATTCGTTTCCTCTCCAATTCATGGTAACGGTTGATAGCCCGAGAGTAAAGCATGACGTCGGCCCGCTAATAACTCACTGAGGGGAGTTGAATCCTGCAGAACGCCAGTAAAGCGTTATTCGAATTGGATGCTGACCATGTTTTTCGGTTAGATCAGTTGATTTTTTCCATAAAAATTTCTATATCTGCCAAGCTCTGTACACTCCTGCCAACACCTGCCTTTTTAGCTCTCTTGACAAGCACTCAGTGATTTAATAGCAGTTCAGACTGGCCATCTTGCTTACCAAAACCGCCAGGCTTTTCCCTGGGTAGATAAGTAACCTAAATGGAAGACAGCTGGAAAAATACAGCTCGCGTTCTTGTCAACGCCTCCCTCGTGACCGAAGAACTCCTGGTCAAGGCCCAGGAGCAGCAGGATAAGACAGGGCGGCGCCTGACCCAGATCTTGATCGCATTGGGTGTCAGTGCGGAG
>JBHIAW010000308.1:0-2540 GCA_046758765.1 bacterium | reverse complement strand
TATTTAGGCACTTATAGCGCCGACATCGACAAAAGATTGTCGAGACCTTTATTGAATTACAGAATGGTTCCATTGTCTCATTGTTCTATTGTTAAATTGTTAGAATGATGAAACAAGGAAACAATAGAACCATATTTAAATTCTTTATTCCATTTTTCAAGCAAAGTCTGGGAAAAATCCCTGAATCTATCCCTAAAATCCTTCCTTCAAATAAATGACTTTGGGATGGGTTCCCATTTCTTCCAGCAGACGAAAAGCCCGTGAGCTTCTGGCTAACTTTGATACCGTACTTTCCGGGTCATCGAGATCACCAAAATAGCGTGCTCCTCCGGGACAGGTCTGACAGCAGGCTGGCAGTTTTACCACCTCCTCATCGCGAATCTTTCGCTTCTCCTTCTTGGCCCGCTCTTTCACTTTGTGGATGCGCTGGATGCAGAAATTACACTTTTCTACCACACCTTTGCATCGAACCGACACCTCTGGGTTCAACTGCTTATCCATAGGCGAAGGCCATTCTATATGATACCAATTAAAAGACCGAGCGGTGTAAGGACAGGCACACATGCACAAACGACAGCCGATGCAACGGTTATAGATTTGTCCCACGATGCCTTCTTTGTTTTTGTACGTAGCATGAACCGGACAGACTTTGATGCAGGCCGGATTGTCACAATGCATACATGGGCGCGGAATAAAATGGGCCTTGGCGTACGGGTATTCCCCTTCGATGTCCGAAATAACTTCTGTCCAGAAAATCGCCCGACCCTTTCGGGCTTCCTTGGGACCTACAAAAGGGATATTGTTCTCAGCCAAACATGAAATCGTGCAAGCTTGACAGGCCGTACATTTGTCCAGATCAATCACCATTCCCCATTTAGGCATGGATTGTCTCCGTTTGTGATTTTACAAAGGTTCAGCAGGCGAACCCCTTACTCGCGTCATGTAAATAGTATTGGTGACTATTCAGCCACTAATTAAAAGACAAAATAATTTAGGTCAAAAATACTTCAATGTTCTTTGAACCAATTATTTTGCCCTAAATCATTTTGCCATAAATTGATTTTCCTTTATTTATTTTCTTGCGATAGACACCTGCCTGAATAGTTACGAATATTTTTACTTTTTGAGCGACATACACAAAGCCTAAACGTACTCGATGTTATTCTGAAGGAATTTTTTGTATAATATGATAATGTGGTTTTCAGGCATCTTACCTGTTGCTTGAAAAGATTCCTTCTGAATGACAGCGTAGTTCGTGGCTCTGGTGTCCTTTCTTATAAAACATCCGTTGGTGTTCATCTATCAGTTGGAGCAATGCTCTTAGTAACTTGCCGGTTGTGGTTTCTCAAGGCTATGCTTTATAAACTCTTACTCTAGTCGAATAAAAGGAACAAAGCCCGCCGAGATAATCAAACTCTGCGGCCAGAATTTCATTGGGATTGACCCCTCGATTTTGAGCCCAGCGCCCACATTTCTTGTGGCCGTATTCAAAAGGCATGCTGACAATATCTGGTTTTGCGCCGGCAAAGAGCTTGGCTTTGACCCTTATCTTGCCAATCTTCGATTCCACCCATACTGGATCGCCATCAGCGATGCCCAGTCTTGCCGCGCTTTCTGGGTTGATTTCCAGCCACGGCTCCCATTGCATGTGCACCTGCAAACCGAACGACTCCTGCAGCCAGGGCTGGTTGGCTCCTCTTCCCTCCGCATGGGTCATGGTCTTGTAGGTACTTAGATAGAACGGAAATTCATCTTTGTCGCCTACATATCTTACCGGCTCAGAATGCGGCATGAAGACCCGATCGCCGCGAGCCTTGAGTTTTAGTCCTTTCAATATTTCTTCCAATTCTTGCTCCACCTCCGATGCCTTTTCATTGGCCTGTTTTACCGCCAGCTCGTCTAATTTCTGTTTCATAATTTGAGAGTAAAACTCAAACTTTTTTGATGGGGTAACAAATACCTCTTCCCACTTACCATATTCGTAAGGGGGATTCCACCATCCGCCATTCTCCAGAAGCTTCTTCCAGAAATCTTCAAAATCCTGGGCCGTGATTGACCCCGTCTGAGCGTTGAACACACCTTGGACTCGATGTTTGATCATTTCTTGATAATTTTCCCAGGGGAATGCCGCTGCTACACTGCCGCCAATGGCTTTTGCTATCTTAATAATCACATCAGCCGTGTTCATGGTATTGTATAGAGGCTTTACCACGGGCTGTCTGATGCCGAACAGTGGGAACCCCACACTGGGATCAATCTCATCATCCTGCCATCTTTCGAGATAAGTATGGTCCGGCAAGATGAGGTCCGCATAGCTGGCGGCCTCATCCATCACCGGCGAAAAACTAACGATAAATGGTATATGAGAAAAAGCTTGGTAGTACCGTTCAACTTCAGGCGCTGAAAAGAGCGGATTGGTGTAATAGAGAAAGAGCGTATCCAAGGAGTATGGTTCTCCTTGGATGAGGTTATGAGGTAAAGCGGAATAGATATTTGCGGCAAAGGGGAATCTGGAGGTTCCCGCGCTATCAATCCGAGGC
>JBHIAW010000307.1:0-2555 GCA_046758765.1 bacterium | reverse complement strand
GAAGCTCTGCGGACTTCCGGCGGCTCAACTCCGTATAAAATCCTAATTGTTATACGATAAAGAGTGAAATATGGAATTATCCAATATTAAAATTGAAATCCCTAAATTGTGGGAAGGTGACTGGGAAAAATCTTTTGAGGAAGCAGATGAAATAGAGTGTAAAATACTTGAGATTGAACAAAGTGCAGCAGACTTGTTGAAAGATATAAAAAATAATAAAGCTAATCCATTTAGGATTGGTTGGTTTATTCATTGGACGAACCAATTTTGTATATTGGAAGGTATCCGGTCGAGTTTGCCAAGAAATTCATTCTTTACCCTTAGCATAATTGAAAGAAGTATTTTTGAATCCTCTTGGCAATTGTTTACTATCATTTCACCTTTGCTTGATAAAAATAAATCTCAAATTAATTTTCCTGAGGAAATATTGTGGAGTCAAATTAGAGACAATATGAACGCATTTCTTAGTTATTGTATTTGGAATGATATAAGAAGTGTAAAATTTAAACTAAACAACAAAAATCTATATAAAGTGTGGAATCCTCAACCTGTCAAAGATCTAATTAAGAATGATTATAGTGTCAAGTTTTATGAAAGTCTATACGGTTCATTAAAAATTGAATCAGATGCCGAGTTAATTTCTGGGAAAAAAAAGCAAAGAGATAGTTTAAATAAGGTATTAACTGAATTAAGCACTTGGCAAAATCACCCACAAATTAAATATTGGATAAGTGTGATCGTACAAAAAGAGAATTTACTTGAAAGACCAATCGGATTTTTTGAACTATTTGACGAATCAAAAACCAGCATAAAGAAAAGCCTAGACGAAAATTTATCATTTGCTTATTCGATTTATCAAGATAGCTCCTCATTATTACATAACTCGTCATTAATACAATTAACAAATATTTCAGATGATTGTCTATTCCCAAAGTTTTACGTCACAATTGAAGAAACAGAGGAACAAATATTATCAATGATTGGAGATTGCAGACGGAATCTACTATTCCTAACGATACTAAAAAATAAACTTTGGAACACTTAAATTATATCGTATAACATTTTTTTTGCACCTGACGCCGACATCGGTGTTGTTTGAAGCAAATTGGAAGTAAAAAGTCCGTACCGCATCTCAGGTTTCATTTGAAGTCGGCGCAGGTGAAAATCTTGTTAGCGCGGCAAGAACAGATTTGGATAGCGACGTAAAAGTTACCAGATTTAAGATTAGCTGCGAGGGTAGCACTGCGCTCTTTTCAGTCGAGTGCCTGACCAATGAAATTCAATCAGCCAAAGTAACCGGCAGAGAACGTCAGCGGTGGGGTAAATTTGGTAATGATTCTATTCAAACCAAAACCCTGTGTTAAAGAGAGGTATGTGAATGAATACAGAGACTGTTTTGTACCTCAGCCGCAAGGATGTGGAGGCCACAGGCTTGACAATGCCCGAGATTATCGATGCACTGGAGGACATGTTCAAGGAGAAGGGTGAAGGTCGCGTTGAGATGCCGCCCAAGCGCGGAATCCACCCACATACGGATTCATTCATCCATGCCATGCCTGCGTACATACCAAGTCTTCAATCCGCAGGGGTGAAATGGGTTTCCGGTTATCCTGATAATCAAAAGAAAAAACTTCCCTACGTAAGCGGTCTTCTTATCTTGAATGACCCAGATAACGGCATCCCGATCGCTGTAATGGATGCGACCTGGATCACTGCACAACGCACGGGAGCTGCAACCGCCGTGGCGGCGAAGTACCTGGCCCGCAAAGACAGTTCGAGCGTGGGAATTCTGGCCTGTGGTGTGCAAGGCAGAAGCAATCTTAGAGCATTGTCATGCGTATTCGATCTTGAGAAGGTGAAGGCATTCGATATTTACCCCGGTGTGGCAGAGAAATTCGCAAGTGAAATGAGAGAGACCGTACAGGTGGAGATAGAAGTCGTAAACGATCCCAGGGAAGCGGTTGTCGATTTGGACCTCGTGGTTACAAGCGGCCCGATACTAAAGAACCCTAATCCCGTAATCGGAGCCGACTGGCTGGCTGAGGGCTCGTTCGCAAGCCCTGTGGATTTTGATTCCTATTGGAAGGGAGACGCACTCAGACAGGCGGACAAACTGGCAACGGACGACGTAAGCCAGATGGGATTCTATCGCGAGGCCGGTTATTTCAAAGACACCCCCCAACCCTATGCCGACCTGGGCGAAATTGCTGCGGGCAAGAAACCTGGACGGGAGAATGCCAACGAACGTACTATCTGCATGAATCTTGGCCTTGCCTTGTGCGACATGGCAACAGCCATACTGATTTACAAAAAAGCCAGAGAAAAGGGCGTAGGAACTCAGCTTCCCTTGTGATCTGAAGAACAGGAGTAAACATTTTAACATTAAAGAGGATTTAGCGAAATGAACAAAATTATACTCGTCATGCTGATTGCCTTGTTTCATAATTCTGCCATCGCTCAAAAAGATTTTGTCACAAAATTTGAAGAAAGCGGCGGAACGGAAACGGCAACATACGAAGAAGGAATAGCTTACTATAAATCCCTGGCCGAGGCCT
>JBHIAW010000306.1:0-2567 GCA_046758765.1 bacterium | reverse complement strand
TCCACCAGTTGCAGAATCGCCACCGCGGTCATGGATTTGGTATTGGAAGCTAATCGGTAAGCGGACTTAGCGGTGGCCGGCGTATTATTTTCCAGGTCCGCATAGCCAAACCCCTCCGTCCAGATGAAATCATCTTTGACAAAACCGATGGATAATCCCGGTATGCGATCAATCGCCATTTGCTGTTTGACGAAATCCTCAAAGAGTTTTATTTTTTGCGCATAGCTGTTGTTTTGTTGTGCCGCTAATGGCTGAACACTTATGAACACTAACAGCGCAACCCACCAAATGGACTTCTTAATAAAATGTTTCATAACAATGCCCTCCTATTTTGTATTAGGAAAATTTTCCGATAAGTCAAATTCAGTTAATTTAGTAAATATTCCCTTGATTTTCATTCTAATTCTTTTTAATTCTAATTTGAGTAAGCGCTGCTGGAGAGCAACTTACTCGGAGACTGACGATGCTTTATACGCAATGTCACAAGTGGGTTACTTTTAAGTAGCCCATTTGTTTTTTGATATTGCGGTAATGCAGAAGTCAGCTCTCCTAAAAAACTCATTTTAGTTATTCTGGTCAATCAATTTTTCTCTGGTTGCTTTAAATCAGGATGATATAAGTAAACTAAATCACGATACTGAATAATCGTGCTGCGCCCAAGACCAGTCACTCTGACCATTTCCATTAAATTAAATCCCTTCTCAAGCATTAACTTGATTCTTTTGTAATTCTTGATATAGCGACCGACCGATTCAAGCGTATGGTTGGTCAGACGGGCAATATCCACTTCTGGATAACCTTGTTCATATAAATTCAAAATCGCAGCTTTATGCGTTGGCTTGCTGCCCTGGTCCAAAATCATCCCTTTGGTCGGGAGAATATCATCATGGGTTTCATGATATTTCTTAATATAGCGACCAATGGTTCCCAAAGAACGATTTAAAAGCACACTGAGCTCGGCGCCGCTCAGAAGACCGCCTTGCTCATAAGCACTCTTGACCACACGAGCCATCACCTCCATATCGCGCTCCTGTTGTTTTTTATAGTTGTCATTTTTGTGACCATAAAAACTCTCTATACGCATCTCTACGTCTTTCTCGGTCACTAAAGGCAATATCACGGTCTTGACCTCATAATCTTCCACACGCGTGCCGTAGCTCGGTTTCGTGCAACCGGCTCCCGTCGTGCGCCAAACAATATGCCCCAAATGCTGCTTATCTATCTCCGGGTAAAATTCCTTGTGAAGTCCTACAATGTCATCGGCTATCATATGCAACACCTTATGGCTGCCAACTATCTTGTACTGTTCCTCCAATAGACGAATCACCGCGTTGCGAAAACTGCGCTTGGGGATGGAGGCATAACGATTGCGAACTTTACTCATCATGGCAGCCCACCTCCTTCCCGGCTTTTTTTTTCGCAGGATAAAGCGTCCTAAGTTGTTCTAAAAGTTCAACATAAACCTGTGGCCACCGGTCGCCTTGTTTGTATTTCTCAAAAAGCCCCAAATACTCGTTGGTTAAGCGTTCGCTTTGATTCAATAAACGACTAATCTCTGAAACGGAGGTCACATGGCGATTTAAAAGCAGCAAAACACGGCCAAAAGTGCAAACATAACGTTTCACAGCATGAGCGCTGTGCCGGGTCCGGTGCATGATCTCATCATAGGTAAAACCTGAAAGATACAGGTCAACTATCCTGGTTTTGTGCGAAACGCTGCGGCCAATATCATGGTCATAACCACGGGTGTGAATCGTGTTGCCATCAGCAATCAACTCAGCTATATCACTACGAATCGTCCGGCTCGAAACCTGCAGAAGCCGACCCAAATCTTCCTGGGTCAGTAAACCACTCTGAAAATACGCCTCATCACTTATACGCAATATTTTGAGTTGACGAAGGGCGCGTGTGCCCTGCGTCCGTAAAACATCCAAATCCTCGATGCCGCCATCCAGGGTCAATTCAACACGAACCAGGTCCTGCTCTGAAAGAGGTTTGCCATGTTTGGCTTTGATGGAGGCACATAAATATTTTAACTTCCCTAAGGTCTGAGGCAACTCGCCAAAAAGACAAGCTTTTGCTAACTCTAAGACACCAACACTTTCAGCAGGTGAAAGCTCAAATTCTTGCCGAAGCGAGTTGATAAATACTTGCTCCGGCGTCTTTTCCAAAGAACGATCGTATAAACTCCTTCGTGTGCTATACATAAAACCTCCGGTTTGTTAAGTGACTTTCCGGTTACTTCATTTAAAAAATCTATGAAATATAACCGGATTTGTCAATAACCTACCGGAAGATTTTCCTTATTTCACAAATAACATTCTTTTTTGATCCGTGAAACTCCCAGCTTCCAAGCGGTAAATGTAAATCCCAGAAGAAACGGAATTCCCCTTCGAATCGGTCCCATCCCAATGAACATTATAGCGTCCCACTTTCTTGTCCTCATCAACCAAGGTTCGTATCTCTTTCCCTAATACATTGTAAATCGTCAATCGTACATGGCCCGCCTCTGGCAACGCAAACCGAATCTCAGTTCCACTATTAAAAGGATTGGGGCAATTCTGATG
>JBHIAW010000305.1:0-2594 GCA_046758765.1 bacterium | reverse complement strand
TTTTCCGCAATGACCGCCAGGGCCTCCTCGAATGCAACGTCTTCAAGATTTACGGTGACGATGGTGAGCAGGGATTTCGGTAACTTCTGCCCTCCTCTGCCAGCAATGTTTATAAACTTATCGTCTACCTGGGCGAAGGCTGAGACATTCGTAGTGACTAACAAGGACCAAAGCACGGCCGTAATTTTCTTTCTTGTATTCATCGTCGGTCTTTTCTCTTCTAGTCGAGAATCTTATTATTCATTTCGATCTCCTTCAAACCACAGCTCAATCTGCTGTCCCCGCCGTTGAAAACTCAGATCAGTTAAAGCGCTCAAAAGCACCAAAATCTCATCTAGTGATTGATTTTGAAGGTGAATATTCAAATGTTCTTCGTTTTTGGCTTACTGTTTTTAAATGACTTAACTAATCAATGTAAAGAATCTCATAACACATTTAGAAATCCCAGCTTATCCCGAAGGTCGGCATTATGGGTAACCAGCCATTTGAAGTTTTGTCAACATTGTAACCTTTCCGGGTAATATTGCTGAATTCATAATCGTACTCCCGGATGTTCTTCCGGTTATAGAGATTATTTACTTCGAAGAACAAGGAAATCCGCCCTTTTGATGTATAAAAATACCTTCTGAGCCGTACATCCAGCCTGTGGTATACAGGAAACCTTTTGCCGTTCAAAGGCCCCGGCTCAAAGGGAGTAACAATAAAGCGACCATCCGGTAACCATTCATATTTGAGTGTTGCTTCAGTATACGGCCATCCCGAATGATACTGCCATGCGAGGTTAAAAGCCCATGTGCTGTTTGGTCGATAATTGTAGTCAAGATTAATGGTAAAACGCTGGTCCATGTTTCGCGGCACTGTTAAACCGTCAACTATTTCCTCAACGATAGAATATGCACAGTTTATCCAAAAACTGTGCCTGGCTCTAATTTTTCCGTGAGTATACAGTTCGATACCCTTTGCTTCACCCCGTTCCGGTTCAATTTTGATTCGGTCATTCGACATTTCGGGAGAGATATCCATTATGTTAACAAAATTCAGATAGCGCGGATGAATATGGGAGAGCCGCTTTTGATATGCTTCCAATCGAACATAGATACCATTGTCGAACTCATGTTCAAGTCCAATTACATAATGTTCAGATAATGCTGCCGGTCTGAACGTTTTTTCACCGTCGATGATTTGAAGCTGATGAATTTTCTGCGTTTGATAAAATTTCCCCCACCCTGCTCGAATTACAGTCTTTTTCCCAAGATCATACGCAGTGTTCACCCGGGGGCTCACATTCTTATCACGCGTCCACGATGCATAGTCGTAGCGTAAGCCGATCTCTGCCGTCAATGGATTAAGCAGCCGAAAACGATTCGATATATATGATCTGAATTCAGTACCATCCCTGCTAAACTGCATTTCAGAGATATCGTTCTGCGATAATTCTTCACTTGTTTTCTCCATTTTATAGAAATTGTAATCGACAGACAAGTGTCTGGCATCAAAACCCCATTTAAGTAAATAAGAATTGGAAATTTTAAAACTGTAATCCTGTTTTAATCCGTAAAACCTAAATCCGCGTTCTTCAGACGATCTGAAATCTAATGTGTAATCGGTATTAAAACCCTCAAGGGAACGGTCTTTGCCCACTCTGCCTGCTGAAAGTACGGTTTGTGCTAACAGGGAAGAAGAAAACTGCGCATCCCATTTTAACCAACCGTATGTATTACCATAAGATGCATCCAGGCTCTCGTATTCAGTATCTTTCGCAAACATATTGTCGTACGATCTTAATATATGAGCTGAAATCAAATGCTTATCACTCAGGAAATACTGAACTTTTCCGAAAAGATCATAGTATGACGGGTCAAAATCATCAGCAAATCCTAAAATTTTCAAAACATATCTGATGTACCCTAAACGCGCTATTGCCTGCCATGATCCTTTGCCCCCGTTAAAGTTTCCTTCAGAAAGAAAGCGGGTATTTAATAAACTGAGTGACAATGATGTTTTTGGCTTTTCTAATTTCGGTGTGCTCGTCTTCATTTTAAATACACCGCTCATTGCATTGCCGTACTCAGATGAAAACGCGCCTGTAAATATGTCAACGCTCCTGATAATCTCATAATCTATGATACTCAAACTGCCGTTGAAGTCTTTGAGATGAAACGGGTCGTATAATTCCATTCCATCGAGCAGAACCAGTACTTCATCCTGTTCGCCGCCCCGCACACTAAATCTGGCTGAAAAGTCGCCTATCCCTGCTATTCCCGGCAGTCTTTGAACAGCCCGGTATATATCTTCTCCCAATTGTGGAAAATCGCGAACGTCTTCTGCTGATAAAGCATTTCTCGAAGCCGGTTCTTTTCTCATTAAAGAGAATTGTCCCGGAGTAACAATGATCTCGTTCAATGGAACGACTGTTTCCGTTAATTCAAAACGTACTTCGATAGAATCGTTTTCTGTGATGATTATATCTTCAATTCGGCCTTTTCCATAACCCAACATCGATGCCTCGAGCGAATAGATTCCTGTTGAAAGTTTTGGAATCACAAATCCTCCATTCGGCCCGGTAGCCGCCCCCAATTGAGTTCCCAAAACGG
>JBHIAW010000304.1:0-2632 GCA_046758765.1 bacterium | reverse complement strand
TAACCATAACTGAGGTATTACAGGTAAATAAACTGCGTTGCACCTTAAAATTCAACTTCATTTACCAGCGGTTCATTCAACAGCTCACGGATACTAAGCTCCAAATCTTTCCCACGCACATCTTTGTACCGTATTATCCCATTTCGGTCCAATAGAAAATTTCTTGGGATAGCTTCGACTTTGTAAGTCTTAACCAAAGGCATCTCCCAACCAGCACCGGTAGCAATTTGTGGCCATTTTAACTTATGCGTGTCAACAAATTCCTTGACAAGACCGAAATCGTAATCAAGACTTAAGCCAACAATTTCAAAGCCGCGGTGATGGTAACGAGAATAAATGTGCTTCAAAAATGGTAACTGCTTTTCCCAAGGCTTACACCAGGAAGCCCAAAAATCTAACAAAACAACTTTGCCTTTCAAATTAATCAAATCAATGACTTGTCCATCTTGGGCCGTCAGTCGAAATGAAGGTGCCTGCACTCCGGCTGATAGAGTTACTTTTGGCAAGACTGTGGTATCCGCAACAGATAATGTTATCAAATCTCCAGCAGGCGCAATTCTTTTTACTTCGTAAGTTACACCATGAATATTAAAATGGCTAGACAGGGGGTAATATTCGTCGGAATCTGTGCTACCGTTTAATATACCATCTCTATTTATGTCGATTATTAAAGCGCCCTTCTCCCATTTGTTAAACAATCCGTTAAGATCATCATCTAAAACTGCTATTTTGTATATGGTGTTTTGTAATGTAATATATCCCTTGCGATACCCATTTCTGAAAGCCACGATGGAATCCAGCAAGCGGTATTTATAACGATAAAAACTAATATGGTATGGTACGGCTGCCTTTTTCTTGCCATTTTCATAGTAAACGTCTACTAAGGCTTCTTTGGTCAAATAAACATTCTTATCTTCGTCCCAATCGGGTTCCCCATCGTCAGTAAGATCTTCGTTATTGTTTTTGTCAATATATAGAAGGCTAGAGCTATGATCCTGCGATTCGTCCAATGCCAATGATACTAATGAATCTGGACTATTCCCCAGAATTAAAGCCCCAAATTTCGGATTAGGAGATTTGAATTGCGGCAATGTTAGATTTCTTTCGACTGGAGTATCTTGTAGAACAATACGCTTTGGATAATAATAATTCACTATGGCCATCGCATCGGATTCCATAGCCAATTCTGTGACAAATTCGTTCCTATTCGTCTTTAGTACGAATGACAGTAACATTAGGGCAGCTAATACAACTAAGAAAGCCGGAGGTAAGAAGTTTTTCATTTTCTCTGTTTTCACTGATTTCCTGGATTAGTTCAAATAGCTAGTGTTTGAACGAAAACTCGATTCTTAATGTCATTCCGGCAATCTTTTGAGCCGGAATCTCATCATTTCAGGCAGGAGATTCCCGCTTAAAGCATGCGGGAATGACAGGAAAAGACTGTTTTCGTTCAAACACTAGCTAAGATGTTATTTTTATGTTTCCTATGATGTCTAAAATTATAGAATTTCTATTTCCCTCAGTCACTTCAAATAAAAGTATGTCGCTTCGCTTCTTTATTTGATCGGTAAAAGGGCTGCGACTCCTCGTGATAGCAGCTAAGAATGGTTTAGGTGAATCTAAGGCCTTAAGAATCACGGTTTGGAATTTTTCTGAAAATAGCTCCATTTTTCCAATTTCGTCAACAACAATTAAATCATTAGTCTGAAGCGAGTGCTCAATCTCTCGCACTCCGATCTCCTCTAAGTCTTTCAAATTGACCCCATATTTACCTACTCTTAACGGACTTTTTAGTTTTACACTAGAAAGCAGACCCTTCCTTCCGGAAAAGGTCACAATTTCAAAACCCGTTCTACGGTTGTGGCCTCGAATCTCTTGAGTATAAAATCCTCCCACTTTACCCTTAAACTTACTGGCTATTTTTTGAATCAAAGTCGTTTTGCCAACTCCTGGTCTACCGGTGAGCAGCACGTTTTTCATGTCCAATTCTTCAAGTTTTTTGACACATGCAGTTAACCATTCATAAGATAATCCTTTAGATAATGGGCGGTATACGATTCAGCACATTGAACGATCTTTTCTGGAGGACCAGTAGCCACCACAAAACCTCCTCGATCACCACCTTCCGGGCCTAAATCTATGATGTAATCTGCACATTTGATAACATCCATGTTGTGTTCGATGACCAAAACCGAATTACCGGCATTAAGAAGCTGGTCAAAACATTTCAGCAGTTTGGAGATGTCATCAAAATGAAGTCCGGTGGTAGGTTCATCGAATAGATAAAGCTGGTGTTTCCCCTCTTTAAGGCTGAGATGAGCGGCCAATTTTACCCGTTGGGCTTCACCTCCAGAAAGGGTTGTGGCCGGCTGCCCCAAACGCAGATAGCCCAAGCCCACGTCCTCTAATATCTTAAGTTTGGACACCACCTTTGGAACATCACGGAAAAATTCCAAGGCTTCGGAGACTGTCAAATTAAGAACATCGTAAATGCTTTTACCTTGATAGGAAACGTCCAGCACTTCCTTTTTGTATCGTTTACCGCCACAGAGTTCGCATTGCAAATGTAGGTCTGCTAAAAACTGCATTTCGACTTTTTCCACGCCAGCCCCTTCACATTTGTCACAGCGAC
>JBHIAW010000303.1:0-2658 GCA_046758765.1 bacterium | reverse complement strand
ACACAGTCAGAGACTGTGTAGGATCTGGCTATTTTCGTCATTATCGGGTGTCGCGTTCGACATGAAAATTCCTACTGAATGACACTCGGGTTTCACTGGATTCTTTCCCAACCGATCCAACACGGTTTGAAACCGTGTTTAAATACACAGTCAGAGACTGTGTAGGATCTGGCTATTTTCGTCATTATCGGGTGTCGCGTTCGACATGAAAATTCCTACTGAATGACACTCGGGTTTCACTGGATTCTTTCTGGTACTATTTTTTGACTTTTCACACTGTCTGTTCTATTTTGGGATGCAACTATTTCGGCTGGAATTGTTTTTTCAAAGCATCCAGACCCTTCATCGCATTACCTAAATCATTATATTTGATATTTGGTTTCTCCAGATCCTTTTTATCACATTTACTCAATATTTCAATGGCTTCAATTATCATTTTCATGCCCATCATGATCTCGGTCTTCAGGTTTATCCAATTCCATACCCACGTTTTCATCCCCATATTTTTGATTTCCCAAATATCACATTCTTTGCCAAGCACTGTCCCCTTACCGATTATCTTACCACCCATCTGCACCAGCATTTCTTTGCCGACTTCCTGCAAATCTTTACCTGCGAACGACTTGATAATCGGGTTGACTATTTTGGTGCCGGTAGGCGGATCGGTTGAATAGTCCACGGTATAAATCGTACCGCCTTCACTGAAGTCGGTGTAACTGGCCGTGTGGGTCTTCTGACTCATCCCCATGACTTTTACTTCTATTTTTTTGATCTCAACCTCTCTGGCGCCGTAACGGTCAAAGCAGATTTCTTGGGTGCCACTCATCATGTCGCCTTTGATGGTATACTTGATGTAACCCTCTTTCAGGCCATAGCGCTTTATGTCTGACGAAGCGCCGCCTCCCGAATTTGCTTTTTGGCAGTTGACTACAGTTAATAAAGAGAGCGCGATAAGACAAGCTGTTGTTTTTTTCATGATATTTCTCCTTTCATTTTAGTAACAAAAGTTTTTTGGTCTGCACAAATCCCTCGGCTAGAATCCGATAAAAAAATACACCGCTGGGGAAACCGTGCGCATCGAATACGACTTTGTATTCTCCAGCTTTCAGCTCCTTGTCTACCAGCGTGGTCACCTCGGTTCCCAATACATTAAAAATCTTAAGGGTCACCTTGGAGCGTTTTGGCAGCTCGAATTGAATGGTCGTGGTCGGATTGAAGGGATTGGGATAATTCTGGTGCAAGCGATAGATGGTCGGCACGGTTTCAGCCTGTGGAACGGAGACGCTGACTACCATCTGAAGTCCCTTGACGATACCGTTAAATCCTGATTGCATGAAATATTGCGTGCCTTTTAACTGCGGGCTGGAGGTGCACTGACCCACTGAACTTGAGGCTTGAAAGTTGGTTGCTAATTGCTGTGGCACAGCCCCGCTGCTGATAGTAGAAGCCTTGATATGGTAATTTGGACTTGTTTGGCTAAATAATTGAGGGGAGTAAAAGACAAACACAAACAGCAAGAATGCGCGTCTAATATCTATGATTTGTTGGATTTGCATGGTGTCCTCACCTCCTATCCGCCGTGGTTAGAGACTCGAATTCTTCCATGCGCACGGACTCATAACCTTTGCGCTTGGCAGCTACTTCCCAGTTGAAAGTTGCGCTGGATTTGCCGCTCATGAGTTCCCTTACCGTGAAGCTCGTAGCTGTTTGATTTGAGACAAATACTCCGTTGCAGTCTGCAGTGAGGGTGACCTGCACCAGCAGAGGATGTTCGTTGTCGATGGTGACGGTTTCGAGAAACATGGGATCAAGTTCGATAGTGACTTCGCCGTTTACCAGTTGTCCCCGACCCCGATCGAAAAAACTCACCTCTGCGGATTCGTCCGCATAGAGCTTGCGTGTGCCATAACTGGCGGTGGCTACGACCGCGTTCTTGGTGCCGTCTGCAGTAAGATCCCCTTTAGTGTAGAAATTGCCATTAGTGCTGTTCCACCAACCCATGTTGTAAGGAAAATAGACCCCAGTATCACAATACCAATGTACCTCACCATTGAGAGGAACTTTCAAGCCCTTAGGAGACGTGATCAACTGCAAGTTTGCGTTACCATCGGTATCGATACCGGAAGTGGTGACACCACCTCCGTTTATGGTATGAAAGCTATGGGCATAGATCTCGCCGTCTTTATCGGTTTTTATTTTTCCCCCATTGATATTCAAGTCGCCATTGATTTCCACGTTGCCATCGAACTTACCAGCTAGGCCACTAAAGGTTTGTCCATACACGCCTGTACCATCCACGCTGAAGCCAAAAACGCCTGCCCCGCTGCCGCTAGAACCGTCAAGGCCGATGCCACTGACACTGCTGCCCTGAACCCCATTGCCGATTTCAGAGGATCCGCTAACCCCAGTGCCATTGTTGCTGTAGCCAAAAACAGCGCCAGTAGTATTGTCTGCTATTCTCCTGGCAAGCGCTGAACTGTGTTTACTGAGACTTTGGCTACTTGCGGCTCCCCCTACAGTTGCAAAAATGGCCGGAGCGGTGGCGCTGTAGGCCACGATCGCCGTATCACTACTCGATACCCTTATTCCGTTTGTGAAGGATCCCTGTGGCAGAGGCGATTTCAACGAATCGGCATACAGCGCTACCAGCGCCACGGG
>JBHIAW010000302.1:0-2683 GCA_046758765.1 bacterium | reverse complement strand
AAAGATTGCCGGAATGACATTAAGAATCGAGTTTTCGTTCAAACACTAGCTAAGTTTGAAGTCAGGGTTCAATGACGCCGATGGCAAATGACACAATGACTGAATGACTATTTTGATGATGATATTACTAATCATTTTTACTTGCTCAAAAAAACAAAGATTTGATTGGTATTACTATCGACGGCTCGATTAAACGAGGAGTAACATCAATCCAATGTTTCATTCAACACCGTACTTCTTCTTTTTGTAGAATGTTCTATGAATTTTCTTTCCCAGTCAGTAATAAATTTTTGAAAGACATCTATCAATAGTGTGTAAAATTCTTTCATTTCTTCCATCCGTTGCAAGACTGCTTTGCAATTTTCCAATTCATCGCCTTGCAGAATCACTTCCACTTTCGACAGCAAGTGGCTATTCCGTTGTGCTATTTCCAGATTTTGTTTAATATATTTTAAATTGATCCGGCTGGAAACAGTGAACATATCTTCTACAATTTGATAATAATCCTTGCGGTCTCCTTTGACCCACACTTTCCGAAGTAAACCTGATTCTTCCAATTGCCGCGCGATGGTACTGACCGGTCCTTTACTTACACCCAATGCCTCGCAAATGTCATCTAAAGTAAGAGGCTTATTGCTAAAAGTCATTAAGCCTACGATTCGTCCCTTTAGTTTCGGCTGGCCGAAATTGGCATAGCCTTTACCAAAATCTTCAATTAACATATCCCTGATCTGTTTAAGATTTGATGTCATCTATTCGCCCCATTTGTTTAATATATTTGAATCGTTTGAATTATTTCAAACAATATAAATCTAAAGATTGATAATGTCAACAATTTTTTAACTTTTCTTGTAATTATTCAGGCTGCCCTATCATTCCGTAGGAATCTTTGTCAATTTTAGCACTAAGTAAACAAGGTTCGTTCGGACGTTGATTCAAAAAAGATTCTTGCAGAATGACAGCCTGAATAGTTGCCTTCTATTTTTGAAAAAAGTCCTTACTCAACTCTTAGCGCGAATCACAACCATCTGAATATTGGTCATCTCTTCAATAGCGTAGCGTAATCCTTCTCGACCAAGGCCGCTTTGTCGATTGCCGCCGTAGGGCATGTGATCGGCGCGAAAGTTTGGCGTGTCGTTGATAATAATTCCACCAAAGTTTAATTTCTTAATCGCATAGAGAACCCGCTCAAGGTCTCGGGTAAACACCGAAGCTTGCAGCCCATATTCTGTGTCATCCGCTTGCTGGAGGGCGGTTTCGAAATCATCGTAAGGAATTACCGAGGCCACGGGAGCGAACGCCTCCTGGGCCACGACTTTCATGGAAGGGGTTACCTCTGTTAGCACAGTGGGCCAGTACACCGGACCTTCTCGTTTGCCACCGGTCAGAATTTTGGCGCGTCCCGATTCCGCTTCTTTTACCCAACTTTCAATGCGCTCAGCTTCTTTCAGGTCAATCATGGGACCTACATCCACCTGGTCGTCCAGGGGATCACCCACGACCATCGCTTTGGTGGCCTCGACAAACTGTTCGGTTAAGGGTTGAAAAATTTGTTGCTCTCCATAGATGCGCTGTACGGAAATGCACACCTGACCCGAGTTGTAATAAGCGCCCACGGCACAGCGTTTGGCCGCCAAATCCAAATCTGCATCGGGTGCAACAATGACTGGCGAGGTGTTGCCTAACTCCAAAGTGACCTTTTTGATGCCTGCCCGAGAAAGAATTTGGCGCCCTACCGGGGGACTGCCGGTAAAAGTAATCTTGGCCACCTTCGGATGGCTCACCAGCCAGTCGCCAACCGTGCTGCCCGGACCGTTGATGAGATTAACCGCGCCGTCAGGTAAACCAGCCTCTTGCAGAATTTGACAGAGAATGCCAGAACTGAGAGGGGTAGCATGCGCCGGTTTGAGTACAAGTGAATTACCTGCGGCGATGGCCGGCGCGACCTTATGCGCTACTAAATTAAGCGGGAAATTGAAAGGGGTTATGGCCGCTACCACGCCCACCGGGCGCCGCACCCAGAATCCAAAGTATCCTTCGCCCGAGGGGACGGCATCCAGCGGCACGGTTTCGCCGTGAATGCGCTTGGCTTCCTCAGCCGCGACGGAAAATGTACTGATGGCTCGCTCTACTTCGATGCGGGAAAACTTGAGCGCTTTACCCGCTTCTTTGGCAATGGTTTGAGCGATTTCTTCTTGCCGCTGCTGAATCAATTTGGCTGTGGCTGTCAAGATTTCAGCCCGTCGATATGCTGGCAGTTCAGCCATCACAGGCGAGGTGTGTTCGGCAGCAGTTACAGCTCTGTTCACATCTTCTTGGCGCGCGGTCATCACCGTTCCAATGACTTCGCCACTATATTTGTTTTTGACTTCAATCCCAGGCCCACCATCAACCCAACGTCCGCCGATGAAAAGTTTAAACTCCATGTTATGCCCTTAAATATACACGATTAAATAACAGAGGTCTATAACTCAGCATCATCTATATCGTAGGGACTCTTAATTTCTTTAGGACGAGGATATCTAAGAGTCTGTGTATACACCATCGTTGTCCTGACATCGCTGTGACCAAGCAGTTCCTGTACCGTACGGATGTCATACCCTGCTTTAAGTAAATCGGTGGCTCCGATAAGTTGGCGATTTTCGGACGGTTGTTCATTATACTCCTTTGAACACGGATGACA
>JBHIAW010000301.1:0-2710 GCA_046758765.1 bacterium | reverse complement strand
CAAAAGATTGCCGGAATGACATTAAGAATCGAGTTTTCGTTCAAACACTAGCTAACTCAGCAACTAACAATTTTGGCAGGATAAACAGTATTTACTAGCGTTAAATTTCAAAATAATGGGATTATTGATTTCAATTGTACTTGTGGTAGCACTTCTTATATCTGTACCAGTGGGCATGGCGCTGGCGGTGGCTGCGCTAGTGGGACTGCTTGTTGCTGCACCGGGCTCTCTGATTCTTCTACCGCAGAAATTTATTGCTGGACTGGACTCATTTCCGTTGATTGCTATTCCGCTGTTTATCCTGGCTGGCTCGATCATGTCGTATGGTGGCATTGCCCGCCGTATTATTGACCTGGCGTTGGTGTTTGTCGGCCGAGTTTACGGAGGGCTGGGATTTGTAGTAATCCTATCCACAGCGTTTTTTGGCGCGATTTGTGGTTCATCAAGCGCTAAGACTGCCGCCATCGGTTCAGTGATGCTGCCGGAAATGATCAGGAAGAAATATCCACCGGAATTCGCCACCGGTCTTTTTGCGGCTGCAGGTGGAGGCACCACGCTGGTTCCGCCGTCTATCGACCTTATTATCATGGGAGTCATTGCGAATATATCCATCGGTGGACTCTTCGCCGCTGGCATTCTGCCCACCGTGGTGATAGTACTCGCTCTCATGGGCTTGGTCTTTTATTATGCCCGTAAGTTAAACCTCGAGTTAGAACCAAAAATGCCATGGAAAGAAAAATTTGTGATCATTAAAGACGGCGTTCTTCCAGTTTTGATGGTGGTAATTGTCCTGGGTGGGATTTATGGCGGCGTCTTCACACCCACTGAAGCTTCGGCTGTTGCAGTTGTCTATGGATTTATTTTGGCCTTTTTCGTGTACAAGGAATTAAAACTTGAGGACATTCCTAAAGCCCTCTTGCAAACAGCATCGTTAACAGGAGTTGTATTGATTGTTCTGGCAACAGCCAATATGTTTTCATTCATTTTGACGTATGAACTCATCCCGCAATATATTGCTAATCTCATCACGGGATTATCTGATAACTGGATTGTTTTTGTAATACTTGTCAATATCGTATTCTTGTTACTGGGGATGGTTATGGATGCCTTACCGGCGATTATTGTACTCTTGCCGATCCTGGTGCCGGTAGGGGTCTCTCTTGACATGGAACCAATCCACCTGGCTATTCTGATTGAAGCCAATGTCGGACTCGGGATGATAACGCCTCCAGTGGGTATTACCCTTTTTGTTGCCTGCGGTATCAGCAAAATTCCAATTGAAAATATCATCAAGACGTTGATTCCTTTTCTTATTGTGCTAACGGTATCGCTTTTAATCATCAGCTATATTCCAGAGATTTCGTTATATCTTCCGCGGGTGCTTGGATTCATTGGAAATTGACAGGAGCAAGTCTGATAAAAATAAATTGAGTTTAAGGAGAATTTTTATGGAATATCGAGTTTTAGGGCGCACTGGTGTGGAGGTTTCCCCTCTATGTCTGGGGACAGACAATTTCATGGATCCCACGCCTGCTGACGAATCTTCTAAGATACTGAAAAAAGCCATTGGCACCGGGATTAACCTTATTGATACCGGCGATGTTTATGCGGAAGGTGAGGGGGAACGTATCATTGGCAAGACGCTTAAAGAGAACGGTCTTCGCCAACATGTGTTGATAGCCACAAAAGTAGATCATGGCCAGCGCCGGCCGGGTTTTACACTGGACGAATATGATCCCAAGCTTGGACCTAACCAACATGGACATACTCGGTTAAACATCATACGAGCCTGTGAAAATTCATTGAAACGTCTGCAAACCGATTATATCGATCTGTATCAGATTCACCGCCACTCTCCGCATATTCCGATTGATGAAATCCTGAGTGCCTTGAACGATTTAGTGCATCAGGGAAAGGTGCGCTATATTGGCTGTTCGACCCATCCAGCCTGGGCAGTGATGGAGGCCATTTTGGTGAGTGAAATGAAAGGATACGCCCGCTATGTTTCAGAGCAGCCGCCATACAATCTTTTAGATCGGCGAATTGAGAATGAGCTTATCCCCATGTGCCAAAGATACGGAGTAGGCATCATCACCTGGGCGCCGATGGCCATGGGGGTATTGGCCGGCCGCTATACGGATGCCGACAAGTATCCGGAAGGCTCCCGGGCGGCTCTGCGAGGGGGATTTTATGCAGACCGAGTAACAAAACGAGGAATCGAAGTTGGAAATGAATTCTCAAAAATTGCCAAAAAAGCCGGCCTGTCGCCGGCCCAGTTGGCCGTGCTGTGGTGTAAAGACCAACCTGGGATTACAGCGCCGCTTATCGGTCCGAGGACCGTGGAACAACTCGGACCGCTCCTGCCCATTCTGGAAATGCGGCTTGACGATGAAGTTCGTGAGGCTTGTGATAAACTGGTGCCGCCGGGAAGCGTAGTAGCTAATTTCCACAATACCGCCGGATGGATGAAGATGCAAGTCGTTGAATAAATGAATGAATTATTCTGATAAAAGATAAATTGTCATTTCGGAAATCAAAACAGTGAATGTCTGTGGTAAAATTCACTACAAATAAGTGAAAAGGATTTACGTATGAAAATTACCAAAGTTGAAACCATCCCTTACGGGATTCCAGTCAAAAGTTTTGCCGACGCATACACCAGCTTTGTGCGCTCTAATGCGGTCTTGGTCAAAATTTACACGGATGACGG
>JBHIAW010000300.1:0-2714 GCA_046758765.1 bacterium | reverse complement strand
ACCGGCAAAATCGGCGCGCTCGCTCTGGATGTCTACGAGGAAGAGGCTGACCTGTTCTTTGAGGATCTGTCCAATCGGGTTATTCAAGATGACATCTTTGCTCGCTTACTCACGTTTCCAAACGTAATTATCACCGGGCATCAGGCCTTTTTTACTCAGAATGCCCTGGAAAATATCGCAAAGACTACCCTGAGTAATATCACAGACTTTGAGCATGGACGCATCTCCCCTGAAAATGTAGTAAAAGCCGAACATTTCATAAGATGAATGAGAACGAGGCATTTTCGAGGTAAGCTTTGGTAGATGAAAACATATTGCCGGTCTTAATGACACCTACTAGCGTTTCAGAAGGCGCGATAACCAACCTGATTATCTACGTTATGGTTGCCCTGGGATTCTCTTTTCTTTGTTCAATCTGGGAAGCCGTGTTGTTGTCCACCACGTTTTCGCACATAGAATTGCTGGTAAATCAGAGTAAACGGGCCGGCCGGATTATGCGGCATCATAAGCAAAAGCTGGAACAAGGTATTTCGGCTATTTTGACTCTGAACACCATCGCTCACACCGTTGGTGCTGCAGGGGCGGGGGCCCAGGCAGCGATTATCTTTGGCAACAAATGGATTGGTTTAATCTCAGCTATTCTCACTTTGCTTATTCTGATTTTTTCAGAGATCATACCCAAAACCCTGGGCGCGTTCTATTGGAAGCAGTTAGTGCCCTTCACGGCCTACGGCATCAAGGTGATAGTGTGGATTCTTTACCCGGTTGTTTGGGGCGCCAGGAGCCTGAACCGTTTGATTACACCCCGTAGACAGGAGCCAACCATCTCACGTTCTGAACTGGAAGTGTTAGCCAAAATCGCAGCAAGAGAGGGCGCTCTCGAAGAAAAAGAACACTTCATTTTTAAGAACCTGCTGCATCTGCGCCGTGTTAAGGTGTCTGATATTATGAGCCCGCGTACGGTAATTTTTATGTTGCAACAAGACATGACTGTTGGGGAAGTCTTAGCCAATCATCGGGTTTTGGCCTACTCGCGCATCCCTGTTTATAAGGAGAGCATGGACGACGTCACTGGCCTTGTTTTGCGCTATCATATTCTTTCCGCAGCCGCTGAAGGCAAAGAGCAGTTAAGATTGCACCAGCTTGCTCGACCTATTCATCCCGTGCCGGAAACAGTCAATGTTGCCAGGGTCTTAGAGGAATTCATCAGGCGGCAAGAACATATTTTTCTGGTCATTAATGAATATGGCGGCACCGAAGGGATAATCACTTTGGAGGACGCCATTGAATCACTGCTGGGTGCGGAGATTACCGATGAGACGGATTTGGTAGCTGACCTGCAGGTATTGGCAAAGCAGCGTCATTCCCGCCGACTTCAACCATTAGGGCTGTCGAAGAATGAGAGGAGCGGTGAGGCACAAGCTGCCAGCACAGCAAAACCATCTTAACCGCCCCGACCATGCACTATTTGTGGAGTTGAAAAAGTCAGACGTTTGGTAATAATAGAAGTTTACCTGCTTATGGAAATACCTCTATTAAAAGACATCGTCATCATATTTGGACTCTCGATAGTTGTCCTCTTTATATGCCACCGATTTCGAGTCCCGACCATTGTAGGATTCCTACTGACCGGCATATTAGCAGGGCCTCACGGACTGAGGCTGATAAAGGCGGTTCACGAAGTCGAAATTTTGGCTGAAGTCGGGGTGGTGTTGCTGCTCTTTACCATCGGCATCGAGTTCTCGCTTAAAAATCTGTTACAAGTCAAAAAATCCGTTCTGCTGGGTGGTTCGTTGCAGGTATTGCTCACAATTTTGGCTGCCTTTTTCATAGTTTCACGCTTGGGGCAGACCTTTGGTGAGGCGATCTTCATTGGATTTCTTGTAGCCCTCAGCAGCACGGCTATTGTGCTCAAACTCATTCAGGAACGAGCCGAAGTGGACAGCCCCCACGGACGAACCGCTCTTGCCATCCTGATTTTCCAGGATGTTATTATTGTTCCGATGATATTATTCACACCTCTCCTGGCCGGAACAACGGGGAATTTAGGTCAATCCCTTCTCATTCTTGCGGCCAAAGGAATCGGCATCATCCTGTTGGTGCTCGTAGGTGCTAGATGGCTTGTGCCTCAGGTGTTGTATCAAATCGCAAGGACACGCAACCGTGAACTTTTTCTATTGAGCGTGGTTGTGATAGGCCTTGGCGTTGCGTGGTTAACCTCCAAGGCAGGGCTTTCTCTTGCCCTGGGTGCATTTTTAGCTGGTTTAATCATATCCGAATCTGAATACAGTCATCAGGCACTCGGCAATATCTTACCTTTTCGTGATGTTTTTACAAGTTTCTTTTTCGTCTCCATTGGCATGCTGCTCGATGTCAGTTTTCTTTTCCAGGAGCCTACGCTCATTGTGTTAATCGCCTTAGTCGTGTTGGCCTTAAAATCCGTCATCGCTGGCTCTGTAACTATTTTACTCGGGTTTCCACTTCGCACTGGGGTTTTGGTTGGCCTTGCACTCAGTCAAGTTGGTGAGTTTTCTTTCATTTTGTCCAAGACCGGACTTGAACATGGTTTACTTGCCGGTAATATTTATCAGATGTTTCTATCTGTCTCAGTGCTGACCATGGCGGGGGCACCATTTATTATCGCCCTGGCTCCTCGCATAGCAGATATTGTCCCGCGGTGGCCACTGCCGAAAAGATTAAAAGCTGGATTGTAT
>JBHIAW010000299.1:0-2724 GCA_046758765.1 bacterium | reverse complement strand
TACAACACCACGCCCAAAGACCAAATATCTGTTCGCTGATCGACCTCTACCCCCTGCGCCTGCTCGGGAGACATGTAAGCCACCGTGCCCATAGTCATGCCGGTCTTAGTAACTTTCGTTCTTCCCGCTAATTTGGCCAGGCCAAAGTCCATGATCTTCGCCTGACCTTTTGCAGTCACCATGATGTTGGCACTTTTTATGTCACGGTGCATAATGCCTTTCTCGTGCGCCTCTTGCAAACCTTCGGCAACCTGAATGGCGATCTCCAAAACCTCCCGAAGGTTCGAAACCTTCGGGAGGTTGTCTTCGATCTTCTCTTTCAAACTCTGTCCGTCAATGTAGGCCATCGCAATGAAGGTCTGCCCATCCGCTTCATCAATCTCATAGACGGTACAGATGTTGGGATGATCCAATGCGGCTGCCGCTTGCGCTTCATGAACGAAGCGGTTCTTTTCTTCTTCACCGCCTAAAGTTTGTGGCGGTAGAAATTTCAAAGCGACGGTGCGTCTGAGTTTGACATCCTCGGCTTTGTAGACGACGCCCATGCCGCCTTCACCGAGTTTTTCGAGGATTTTGTAGCGGGAGATGGTCTGTCCGATCATGACAATTCTTTAGTATCAGAATTCTTCATAAATCTTCCAAAATAGACTTAACACATCAAAACTTATTAGAAAACTTCTAATATATAAGAATAATATTGACTTTTTCCAGAGATAACACTATTTTTAAAAAGCTCATAGCACTAACAGAAAATTCTGATGAGAGGTTTCTAATGGATGTAAGTGAAATCCGCAAGCAATTGGCTGTTCGTCCTTTCAAGCCTATTGAAATTCATCTCGACAATGGTGAAATGTACCTGATTACCCATCCAGAAGTGATAGTAACCAAAGTAATTGTTGTAGCTGTCGATAACAAAGGGGAAGTCATTTATATAGCTCCTGAGGCAATCAGCGCCATTAAATACTCAAATAAACAGAAAATGACGAAATAGATAGCTTTACTCACCTTCCGTGAAAATCAGTGTAGCTCAGTGGCAAAAAATCTCTACATTAAGTAACCTTCACCGCAATCATGGCCACATCATCGCTTTGAGGTGCCTTATTGGTGAACTCTTGAAGTTTGTTTTTTACATGTTCGATAACCTTGCCTGAATCCTGTGAAGCTACCTCTTCAACGGCCTGAACGAGTCTAGTTTCCTCAAACATTTCGCCATTAGTACTGAAGGCTTCGGTTACGCCATCCGTGTAAATTACGAAGACATCGCCAGGGTTTAATGGAATCTGCTTCTCTTTATAAACCGAGAGCTTAGTGAGTCCTAATGCTGGCCCACGCAGCTCCACCAGTTGGCAAGCCTTGGCACCGCTTGCATAAAACAACAACGGATTATGCCCGGCGTTAGAGTAACGCAGAGTCCTTTTCTTCAAATCAAACACCAGAAACATCATGGTTACGAACATATCTCGGGGGATGATGGGACTCATAATTGAATTCATCTCTGAAAGGATTTTATCGGTGGATTCAAATATATGCGTAATCGAATGCAATATGCCCTTTACCATGGTCATGACCAGTGCCGCAGAGGCTCCATGCCCGGAGACATCTGCCAGAACGATTCCAATTTGCTCTTGCCCCAAAGCAAAATAATCGTAGTAATCACCGCCTACCTCGTCCGCTGGATTACAGTAACTGGAAATATCTAAGTTTTTGATTTCAGGAGTCTTTTTAGGGAGCAGGCTCAGTTGAATTTTGCGCGCCATGGCCAGCTCTTGCTCCATGCGCTTTTTCTCAAGAGCTTCCTGCTGAAGCTGGGAGTTTCGAATGAGCTGACCGGACTGCGCGGCAATTATGGAAAGTAAACGCAAGTCGCCGTCATTAAATGGTTCAAAAGTTTTTTTGTTGGTCACCATCAAAATGCCAATAATCTTTGCTTTTAATCGAATAGGAACACACAAGACCGAGCGAATTTCTTTGCGCTCCTGTTCTGTTGGTTGAAATCGCGAATCCGAAGCCAGGTCCTCAATCCTTAATGGCTGCTGATGTTTTAAAACCCAACCCGTAATATGGGTGCCAACTTTATAGGTCAACAACCTGCTCCTATGGTCTGCTTGACGAATCAGCGTTTTTAATGGGGCATCTTCTTGTTCGGTAACCAACAATATGGACCCCTGCTCTGCTTTCACCGCTTTGATAGACTTCTCAACAATGATATCCAACATTTGGTCCACTTCCAGTGAAAGGCTCGCTGCAATAGCAAGGTCATTTAAAACAGTCAATTCTTCTACTGCGGATTTTAAGCGCTGAACTTCTCTTTCAAGTTGGGTGATTTTTGGGTCTTCCGTTGAATCTTTCGATTTAGACATAGGCAATATCCTCGTTGATATAGTTCTTAAACTTTGACCTGGGTGCAATAAGCTACCTGGAGACAAATCCGGATATCTAATATCGACTGTTGAAAACTATTCACGCTCTCGTAATATGTTCCCAAATATATTCATGAGTCGCGTCCCCTTTTGAACCAAATCTTTCCATTTGTCTTCCGAGCCAACTTCGTCAGGCGTATCTATCAAGCTTAACATAGAGAGCTTAGCTAGTGTTTGAACGAAAACTGTAGACCATAACCGTCATTGCGAGGCGTTTTTTGCCGAAGCAATCTCATGCCTACCTAATACGGAGATTGCTTCGCTGAGAAGCGCTCGCAATGACAGCAAAAAATGCTGTTTTCGT
>JBHIAW010000298.1:0-2732 GCA_046758765.1 bacterium | reverse complement strand
TAGCGCGAAATTTGGGTATCAGTCGTTTAGGGCTGCAGAAAAAAATCGATAGACTTGGAATTAAACCTGTGTCACAAAAATGTTAGGCACGCGGATGCCCTTGGATTTGACACATTATTGGGAACACCGAAAAACACTGACATAAACCGAGGGATAACCGCCTGCTTCTAAAGGCTGTGGCGACTGTGCATCAACCCATAGGAAAAAGTTTTGACATCATCATTCTTAAAGTGTGGCAAAATCGGTGTAAAATCATCTCATCAGAGAAACTCTTTGTGCAAATTAGGATATGACTCTTAAAGTAAAACTCATTATCGTGGCTGTTTTCCTAATTATGGTGACGGTTACGGTGGCAGGTTATTTGGGTTACCGGGAATCCAAAAGCCAACTTAAAAAATTAGCCAGGGAATTACTTGTAGCTAAAACTGAACAAGCTTTTGCGCTATGCGCTCAACACTATAAAAATGCGCAGAAGCCTTCGGTTGCATTGAAAAAACAAATTGCCTCTATTCAAATTGCGAAGGATGGATATATATCAGTTCTCGGCAACGAGGACGGTCCTAATAAAGGTGTGTTGGTAGTTCATCCCACGAATGAAGGAAGTGTCTTATATAATGATGATTTTCCTCACATTAAAAAAATACTAGATGACATTGATTCTCGCGGTAAGGTGAACGGTGATTCAAGTTTTACTTACTACCGACAGCACACTCCTGCAAAAGGTCGAAAAGGTGAAGAGAAAATTGGATACTATAAATATTTTGCGCCCTGGCATTGGGTGATTCTTTCAACTGGATATGAAAAAGATGTTTTCTCCAGTCGTGATCAGCTTAGAAGAACATTGATTCAGGTTTTTCTTTTTGTGATTCTTGTTGGAGTTTTTGGGGTTTATTTTATTATTCGGCAAATGTTTAAACCGGTGCAGCGTCTTACCGATATAACTAAAGAAGTGACCAAAGGAAATTGGGATATCGCCATTGATTATGAATCCAACGATGAGATAGGTATTTTGGCTAAATCTTTTAATGGGATGGTTCAGTCGCTGCGAGAGAATGCCCGCATCTGGCATGAGTTTAATGTTGCTCGGGATATGCAGTCTCGGATGCTGCCGGAAAGTTACCCAGAGGTGACCGGCATACAAATTAGCGCCAAATCCACTCCGGCCAAAGAGGTCGGAGGGGATTTTTATGATTTCTTGCAATTGGAAAATGGCAAGTTGGGCGTGGTTATTGGTGATGTATCCGGTCACGGAGTCTCGGCGGCCATGGTCATGACCGCGGCCATGAGTGCCGTTAGATTTGCTGCTGAAGAAAAAATTCAGACCGATGAAGTGCTGAGCTTGGTCAATACCCGATTGCACAAAGACATTCAGAAAAACATGTTCGTGGCTCTTTTCTATGGCATCATCGATCCCAAAATCCGCAGACTTTATTATACTAATGCCGGACAAACCATGCCCATGCTCTGGCGACAGGGGGAAGTAAAATTCCTACCGCAAGCGATAAAAAGCGATCGTTTTCCTCTTGGAATTGTCAAATCTACTCTCTACGAACAATTGTCTTTTGATTTAGAATCCGATGATATCCTGATTTTTTATACGGATGGAATTGTGGATGCCATGAATGGCTACTACGATGCCTACGGATTTAATAGATTTTCGGCTTCCATTCAAAATCATGCACGACTTGAACCAACAGATATGGTAGAACAACTGGTAAGCGATTTGGAGCATTACTGTGGGCAATCAAACTTTCATGATGACATTACAATAGTTATTCTTAAATTTAAGTAAATGGAAGGCAACGATGTCTGCCAAACAAAACATAATCGAATTGCACATTCCTTCTATTATTGGATATGAAAAAGTGGCCATGGAGTCGGTTGCGGCAGCAGCGAACATGATAGGATTCCATCCAAGTCGAGTGGAGGATTTAAAAACTGCCATCTCTGAAGCGTGTATCAATGCCATGGAACACGGAAACAGACTTAATAGAAATACAAAAGTATTGGTGACATTGAAAATTGATAAAAAAAGACTTGAGGTAAATGTTAAAGATGAGGGAAAAGGATTCAGGGAAAACATGAAAGAGCCTGAAATTGATAGACAGATCAATGGCTGTGAAGACTACCGTGGATGGGGAATATTTCTCATCAAGAATTTGGTGGATGAAGTAGAATTTAAGAAGATACCCAAAGGGGGAAATGTAACCCGGATGGTTATTCATGTGAACCGGTGAGGACAAAATAGTACCTTGTCACGACAGAAGTGTTGGGTACCAGTTTTAATATTAGAGCTCGTGGCAACCAGGTGGAAGTGTCCTGCGTCACAGGAAAAGTCAGTGTGAAATCGAATCAAAAAAGTGTTCCAAGTCAACCGTTTGAATTTGACATAAGCCAAAAAATCGGTTGGACAAAATGAGAACTCTATTTTCAGAGCGTCCCTCTAAATGAAGTCTTTGCAGAAATGGCAAGGCAATTTAACACAAACATTATCGTCGAAGCCCTGCCGTCAGCTCCAGTTGTTGTTAGCCGATTAACATGCTGTGAGTTAAAGACTTAAGCTATTCTTTTTCTATGGTAAGTCTAAATATTTCTTCAGTAGTAATTATCTTTGTGTAGCCCTTCTTGGTCAATCCTTGAATTAGTTTCTTATCATTAGTCCATAAAGGTATATCTAATTCAAGGCTCAATGCCAAATAAGCTGTGTCCTTAGGATCGATGTCATCGCATAA
>JBHIAW010000297.1:0-2745 GCA_046758765.1 bacterium | reverse complement strand
GTAAAGCTGACGTCAGCAAAAACCACGATGCAGACTTTTTCCCCATTTTTTCAGGCACCCACCAAGAGGCCTGGCAAGAATGTGCCGAGTGTCACGTGAGCGCAGGGGCCTTTCAAGTCGTCTCCTGTACTGATTGTCATGCGCATGAACGGTCAAAAACCGATTCCGAGCATTCAGGAATGACAGGATACGCGTACGCGACCGAGAATTGTCTGATTTGTCATCCAACCGGCATAAAGGGAGACTTTGCGGATCACGATCGGTTTTTTCCAATCTCTACCGGGCCTCATGACCGGGCTTGTATTGACTGTCATGTAGAGCCGACCAACCCCACAGTTTTTGAATGCATATTATGCCACAGCCATAATCAACAAAAAATGGATGATAAGCACTTAGGCAAAGTTAAAGATTATGTTTATGAAAGCACGGCGTGCTATGATTGTCATCCAGATGGAAAAGAATAAGACAACGGTGATAATGATGAAAAACAGCCTTTTTTTACTGGGTTCGCTCATTTGCTTTGTATGGAGCTCATCTCTTTTGGGACAACAGCTTGTAAAAAGAGTTGGTGAAATAAAATACCTTTCCAAACAAACCTATTATGTCAACCTTGGTACAGCCCAGGGCTTGAGTGTGGGTGATAGGATTATCGTCAAACGAAAGAATCGAGAGATTGGAGTATTGCTTGTCGATCACATAGCTAGGCTTTCTTCCTCTTGCAGTCTGGTCTATCAAAAGCAAACCATCAAACAAGGAGATCGAGTAGAAATCTTTGTGCGGATAAAAAGTAATAAAGCCAAGGTTGAAAGTTCTCAAACTCAAAAGACCGAGGAGTCAAAGCGGGTGGCCAGATCTTCTACTTCCAAAAATCGTCTCAAACGGAATTCAAAACAGAAGAAGAGAAGCGTGAACAGAATCAGAGGCCGATTGGGGCTCCAGTCCCTATGGTTTAATGATATGAGCTATTCCAATTTGAACTACAATCAATTGGCCTTACGCACCAAACTAACCGTGGAAAGATTCATAGGGATGCCTTGGGAGCTTAGATTTCGGTGGCGTTCCAGGGCGCATATGCGCGAGCGTAGTTTGAGCCCCGCGATTGCTGATAACGAGTGGACTCATAGTGTTTATGAACTGGGGCTGGTTTACGAAAACAAGAACTCGCCCCTCGAATTTGGCCTGGGTAGAATCCTGTCCCACCGAATACGAGGGCTGGGCTACATTGACGGTGGACTTTTTTCATTTAAGATGAACGGACTCCTGCGTATTGGACTCGCAGGTGGCACGCAGCCCAGCCTGCAGGGCTCGGGCTTCCAGACAGCAGAACAGAAATTTGGAGTCTTCCTCAACTTTGAAAAAGGCGAATATCGCACGCAGCGGTTCTCTTCTACAATAGCTTTTTCAGGAAGATACCATGGTGGTGAAGTCAGTCGAGAATTCATTTACTTGCAGAACAACTATTGGCAAGGCTCCAGGCTGTCAATCTATCAAACCGTGGAAGTAGACCTCAACCGAGGCTGGAAGAACGATGCCGGGGCCAGTTCCTTGCAATTTAGCAATTTCTTCATGACCATACGCTACAGCCCAATTGACTTTGTTTCACTAACATTTTCCTACGATGCGCGTAAGAATATTCGCGTCTTTGAGACCCGCTCTATTCCGGACAGCCTTTTTGATGAAACCACACGCCAGGGTCTCCATTCTGGAATTACTCTGCAACTTTCTAAACGCATTCGCTTGTCCGGCAATTTCGGCGTGCGCTTTCGAAAAGGAAATGTCAAAAACACCAACTCCGCTTCCGCAGCCTTAAGCGTAAGACACCTATTTAATACCTGGGCAACTTTCAATGCCCGATTTTCTTATTTCTCTACCATGTTTACCAAAGGCTACCGACCCAATGTTAATCTTCGAATACCGATACTACGCGACCTTTCCGTAAACTTGGCGGCTGGAGGCTATATTTATCAGACAGGAAGCCGGACAACAACCAGCAAATGGTTAGAAGCAAACAGCTACTATCGAATCACCCGTAGGCTGTATGCGAACCTGGGTTATCGCATGTTCTTCGATGAACGCCTTAAATCCATGAGGCTATTTGTGGAGACTGGGATAGTGTTTTAGAGTTTACTTTCTAACCCAGACAAGCCGGAACCAAAAAGGGAAAAAATCTTTTGGTCTTCAGTTAACAAAATAATTAATCTAATTACAAAACTATTGTAAAATTCAACTAAGTCATGTAAATCGAACCCAGATCGTCATTCCCGAGTGATTTTATCGGGAATCTTGTGCCTAAGTTATTGATGGATTCCCGCTTACACCTTGCGGGAAAGACATTCAGAGAGCAAATATGTGAAATTTACTATAGTTTAGTAATTAAAGTAATTATCACCACCAAGCACAACAAGTGCACGAAGAAAGTAAGTATTCTAGGTAAGCGTATCTAACTAAAATAACGCTTAGCTCATAATTTAAGATTAGTTATATGTTAAAAAGATGAAACTCGATCGGAAAAAAATCTTAACAGCCTATTTTACTGACAAATGTTGGTGGATTTTCTTGGCACTGCTCATGGTAAATTACTTGCCAACCGGAAAGACCTTTGCACAAGAAAGTCCTCACAAGAACATAAAACTCAACTGTGAAATATGCCATGTTGCTGTCTCTTGGACCGAGGTTCGATTTAATCATAACAGAACCGAATTTCCATTGCAGGATCGTCATAAAGAAGTAGACTGTTCTTCCTGT
>JBHIAW010000296.1:0-2751 GCA_046758765.1 bacterium | reverse complement strand
CACCCATGTGGATTATACTGATTATCATTCCCTGCAAAATATGCTTTTTCTTGTAGTGGCCAATCTCGTGAGCGAGTACGGCTACCAATTCGGGAACAGTATGTTTTTGGATTAGCGTATCAAACAGGGCAATTCGTTTGTTTTTGCCAAAGCCAGTAAAGAATGCGTTAGTTTTACTGGAGCGCTTGGAGCCGTCCATGACAAAAACATTTTGCAGAGCAAATTTTACAGAATCGGCATAAGAGATTATAGCTTTTTTTAACTCCCCGTCTTCAAGTGGCGTGAACTTGTTAAAAAGCGGCATGATCCAGGTTGGCGCAATAAAGTGCACAAACAGAATAAATACAGTGGTAGCGACCCAGCAGTATACCCAAGCCAAAGTGCCCGCATATTGCAAAAAGGCCAACAGACCGGCTAATAAAGGCCCACCGAATACTACTGCAAGCATGAGTTCTTTTAAGATATCAGTCACAAATGTGACCGGCGTCGTTTTATTGAAACCAAATCGTTCTTCAATGACAAAGGTTGCATAAACACTAAACGGCAGGGACAGCAAGGCTTTTATAAAAATCAAGATACCAATGTAAGCCATGCCTGTTAAAATAGAATGTAGGTTCCAGCTTCGGACTATCTGGTCGAGAAAGTTGAATCCACCTGCGAACCAGAAGACCAGGGTAAGGGCCATGCTGAAAGTCGAAGTAATAAAACCAAATTTTGTCTTGACCCGTGTGTATTGCTGTGACTTTTTGTAGGCATTCTCATCATAAACTCCTTGAAACTCTTCGGGCAGCTCCCCGCGAAGCGCTTTCAAGTTGAGCGCTTCCGTGATGAGGCTTAATAGATAACTGACAAGAATGGTTGTTAAGATTATGATTGCATAGAGGTTCATGGGCAGTTTTCACGAGGTTAAAACGGTTTTTTTAAAATTTAACGCAACTATTCAGGCTGCCCGGCAATTCCGTACGAGTCTTTGTAAATTTTAGCGCTAAGTAAACAAGGTTCGTTCGGACGTTGATTCAAAAAAGATTCTTCCAGAATGACAGCCTGAATAGTCACAATTTAACAATGGGTCTCCAGACGCCGGGGGTTAAATTAATTTCAATTTATAAATATTGTTTCGTCCCGTTCCGAGCCCACCGAAATAATGGAAAGCTTGGTGCGCGTCAATTCCATTATGGCTTCGAGATATGTTCTTGCGTCTACCGGTAAGTCTTCATAACGCCGCACCTTGCTGGTGGATTCCTGCCAACCGCGAAAGGTTTCGTAAACAGGTTCGCAATTCTCTAAGATGCGCATTTCACTTGGAAATGAGGTTATGATTTTGCCGTTGTACTTGTAAGCCACACAAATCTTTAACTCTTCCAAAGTATCCAATACATCCAACTTGGTTAAGGCGAAAGAGTCAAGACCGTTCACTTGCACAGCAAAATTGGCGATTACAGCATCAAACCAGCCGCAGCGCCGTGGACGGCCAGTGGTAGCACCAAATTCATCCCCTAATTCACGGAGGTTGATTGTCTCATCAGTAATTTCTGTGGGAAAAGGCCCCATGCCAACTCGGGTTGTGTAAGCTTTTATGACTCCCATAACGCTATCGATCTTAGTGGGGCCGATGCCGACTCCAGAACACGCCCCGCCACTGGTAGGACTCGAAGAGGTCACAAACGGATAGGTCCCAAAATCAATATCCAAAAGCGTTCCTTGTGCGCCCTCTAAGAGAATTTCTTTTTCCTGTCGGATAGCTGCGTTGACATACGTGGATACATCTTTTACGTACGGATCTATCTTTTTATCAAATTCCACATATTCATTGATTATGTGCTGCACATCAAGTTCTTCTCTTTCATAAATTTTCTTTAAGATTTGGTTTTTCTCTTCGATATTTCTGCGGAGTTTGGCTTTAAGCGTTTCCCTGTCTAGTAAGTCCACAATCCGGATACCCATGCGATTTACTTTGTCAACATAAGCGGGACCTATTCCACGGCCGGTGGTACCGATCTTGTGCTCAGCGTCTTTGTGTTCTTTGGCTTGGTCCAGGAGTTTGTGGTATGGCATGATCAGATGGGCTCGGTGGCTAATCAGGAGCCGACCATTCACTCGAATCCCCTTTGATTCTAAAAGGGCAATTTCCTCTAACAAAGCTATAGGATCGATGACGACACCGTTTCCGATGATACAAGTAGTATTTTGGTGTAGAATCCCTGACGGAATCAAGTGCAAAATGAACTTTTCACCATCAATCACCACGGTGTGCCCGGCATTGGCCCCTCCTTGATAACGAGCTACAATGTCCACTTCTTTACTTAGAAGATCAACAATTTTGCCTTTTCCTTCGTCGCCCCACTGGGTCCCAACAATGACTCTCACAGGCATTTCAATCCTCTTGATTTGACATAAAAAACTCCGACTTTGATAAATCGGAGTTCAAAAATATTAGGGAAGATTAAATTTATGGCTTAAGAATTGATTATTTGGTCCACTTTCAAATCAACTAATTAAGGTGATAAAACTTGGTGTTCTTATCTTTTGAATCCAATTCTAACTTCACAGGAAACTTCAAAAGAATGTCTCTTCCAGCTAAGGCCATTCGATTAGGATTAATATCACAGAAGGGACTTGAGCCCCAGTTTTCAACTAAAAAGCATACAATGTCTTTTTCTTCACGTCTTAACTTTTCATCAATTAAACCAAAGCTTAATTTCTTTAGCTTTTTCTTTACTCAATTTTAGATATGAATCAAAGGGAATTGTA
>JBHIAW010000295.1:0-2753 GCA_046758765.1 bacterium | reverse complement strand
GGTAGCGCAACTCAATACTGAGGCAGCCAAAGCAAATAGGTTTCTTATTTGTTTAAAGGACCTATTTGGCGAAGTGGATGCCGAGTTTGTCGAAAGATATCTTCAAGGCGTTGAAAAATATGTCCGGTCTAAAGAAAAAGATATCCTATTGAGAGGTAAGATCGACGCACTCTTTGGAAATTTAGTGATTGAATTTGAACGAGATTTGAATCGCAGTTTGGAAGAGGCGAAAGAACAGCTTCAAAAGTATATTGCATTTCTTTGGTCTAACCAGAAAGCTCACAAAATAAACTACCTCGGTGTTGCTACGGATGGTGTTTTATTTTTTGTTTACTCTCCCAAAACCGCAAAATCGACAAATGATAACTTGATGCCTGGTGATATTGAATTGGAAGAAATCGATAAGTGCGACTTTTCAACGATTGCACCTTATCAAGTATATGTTTGGTTGGATCGCTATTTCTTTCGAAAGCGAAAATTATCACCTACCAGCGAAGAAATTGTCAAAGACTTTGGGCTTCGAAGCCATGCTTTTGTATTTTCAAACCACACGTTTGATAAAGCTTGGCAAAATTCGAAAGATCGCACCGATTTGAAAGTTATTTATGAAAACTGGGAGAAATATCTTCGGATAACGTATGGTACACTTATTGGTGGTGAAGAACTGTTCATCCGTCACACCTATCTAGCCACTCTGGCCAAACTCATGGTCTGGATGAGACTTTCCGAACGGGAGTCCATTCCTTCCAGCGCAGAGATTTTGCAAATTCTGAATGGAGAATATTTCCGGAGACAACGCATTGTCAATTTCTTGGAAGAGGATTTCTTTTCATGGATTACCAGAGAGGCGACCCAAGATTTCGGATTGGATGTTTCTAAAAAACTGATTAACCAGCTTCTGAACTACAATCTTCGTGAGCTTTCTGAAGACATTCTCAAAGCCCTTTATCAAGAACTCGTAGACCCCGAAACAAGACACGATTTGGGGGAATACTATACCCCGGATTGGCTTGCCCGTAGTATGGTTGAAACAGCTCTTGAAGAAAATCCGACAAAATCAGTTTTGGACCCCGCCTGCGGTTCTGGAACTTTCCTTTATATGACCGTGAAGTTCAAGAGAGAAATGTTAGGAGATTCCAGAAAGACCCTTGACCATATTCAACAAAATGTTGTCGGGGTGGATATTCATCCTTTGGCTGTGATCACCGCCAAGACCAACTATCTTTTAGCTTTAGGTGACCTGATTAAAAAGCGCAAAGGTAGCATCGAGATTCCTATCTATCTGGCCGACGCAATCAAGCTGCCAGAAAAAGAAGTGTCGGAGGATTTATTTAGTCCATTACCGGGATATAAACTGCACATAGCAAACAAGAATATCAGTATCCCCAAGATTTTAAGTCAAGATTCTCACCTATACGACGAAGCGATTGAAATCTGCAAAGAATTTGCCACAATTTTTGCCCACAGAAAAAACGGAGATAAGCAGGCATTTCTTAGCTTTGTCGAGAATCGGTCAAAAATCATCTCGAAAAATGAGAAGCTTTGTGAAGCCCTTTTCCTGTTATCTTCTGCCATGAAGGAACTGATTGAAGAAGAGCGAGATACCATTTGGGCCTTTATTTTGAAAAACTTGTACAAGCCCATGTTTCTCAGGGAGAAGTTTGATGTTATCTTGGGTAATCCTCCCTGGCTGTCATACCGCTATGTTGAAAAGGGAGAATACCAGAATTTCCTGAAAGAGCAAATAGTAACTGTCTATCGGCTGTTATCCCGCAAAGTAGGCCCACAACAAAAAACCGCAGTTAAAGCAGAACTGATCACACACATGGAATTAGCGACCTTATTTTTTGTCTGCACTTCAGATCTTTATTTAAAAACTGATGGCCTTATCGGATTTGTTTTGCCCAGAAGTGTGTTTTCGGCTGACCAGCACGATGTATTTCGTCGGGGAAAATTTTCTTCGAATGTTGGGATTTTTGAAGTGTGGGATTTAGAAAAGGTCGAACCGCTGTTTAATGTGCCCGCATGCGTATTTTGGGGCCAAAGCGGTCATGAGACTAAGTCTTGCTTAAATAGTAAAGTGTTTTCTGGAAAACTCAATCGAAAGAATGCCAGCCTGCAAGAAGCCAATGAGGTTCTTGCTATTTCTAAGCAAAGCCTTTACTTTACAGAAATGGGTAAGCGTTCGTTCTTCTCTCCGATGGAACCAACGCTCCCTGTGGGAAAAGCCAGTGTCTATAAATCTGTCTTTCGGCAAGGAGCGACCATCGTGCCAAGGAACTTTTGGTTTGTAGAAATTAAATCGGATGTACGATTTGGATTCGATCCGACTCTCCCATTTGTGCAGACAGCTCAGAGTGCTATTAAGACGGCTAAGAAAGAATACAAAGATGTACGCATGTCAGGCAATATCGAGCACAATTTTTTGTACGCCACTTTACTATCCACCGATCTTATTCCTTTCGGACATTTAAACTTCCGTTTAGTGGTTTTGCCTATTCTTGCCAAAGAGGGAGGATATTCACTTCTTAATGAAAGAGTAGCCAGACAAAAAGGATTTACTAATCTTGCCCAATGGCTTGAAAGGGCCCAGCAAGAATGGGTAAACCGACGAAGGGAAAAATCGGAAAGAATAGATGCCACAAGTTGGCTTGATTATCGGAAGAAACTAACTGGTCAAAATCGTTTAGCCAAATTTAAAGTTCTTTATCCCACTTCTGCAACTTACCTTTGTGGCTGTGTGGTAAAAAATG
>JBHIAW010000294.1:0-2754 GCA_046758765.1 bacterium | reverse complement strand
TATGAGCAGGCTGTTATGTATTCGATTTTGAGCGAAGAGCCGGAGTTCATCACGAAAATACGCGGCGAGGTGTCGGGACAGATAGAAAGGATTTTAGAGAAGGCGCTCGCCAAGAGTCCCGAGAAGCGCTTTCAGACGATTGAAGAGATACTCGAGGAGTTGAGCACTGCTGTTGAGGAACTCAAAGAGGGTCGGCGTAGAAAACCGCCCGTCTTCAGGCTGGGGAGAAAACAGCGCAGAAATGTTTATCGAGCACTTGCAGTCGCTCTTATGGCGATAATCGGGTTTGGAATTTATTTTTGGCGAAGCCAGCTCGCAGAAGCAACACCCGTCTCTATCGCTCTGCTACCACTGGAGAGTATTACAAAGGATGCTGAGCAGGCGTGGTTTACCGATGGCATGACTGACGCTCTGATTACTGACTTGGCCAAAATCAGCGGGTTACGCGTCATTTCTCGCTCCTCAGCGATGCAATATAAGGGAACAAGCAAGGCGCCATCGGAGATAGCTGAAGAATTGGGTGTTGAGTACGTGATCGAAGGCTCAGTTGTCAAGATGGGTGACCAGGTCAAGGTTTCTGCGAGGTTGATCGATGCACCCAAGGACGAGTATCTGTGGGCCCAGGACTATGAGCATGATTTTAGGAATATTTTGGCTTTGCAGGGTGAGATTGCTCAAACCATAGCCAGTCAGATTCAGGTCAAGCTGACCCCGCAGGAGGAGACACGGCTTGCCGGCGCCCGCCAGGTCAACCCCGAGACCTACGAGGCCTACCTTAAGGGGATGTTCTACCTGAACAAATCCACTCCGGACGATTTAAAGAGAGGCCTGGCATATCTGCACGAGGCCGTTGAAAAAAACCCGGCGGATCCCATGGCGTATGCAGGGCTGGCGCTCGGCTACGCCACGCTCGGTCATGGTCCTGCGCCGCCAGAGGATGCTTGGCCGCGAGCACGAGCTGCGGCTCTCAGGGCATTGAATCTGGATTCGACGCTGGCCGAGGCCCACGCTGCTTTGGCTGACATCAAGCTTTACTACGAATGGGACTGGGACGGGGCAGAAAAAGCGTTCCAGCGCGCCATGGAACTGAACCCCAGTTTGGCCATGAATCACTACCACTATGCATGGTATCTTGAGCTATTCGGACGCCTGGATGAAGCCGTAGTGGAACACAAACGAGCCCAGGAGCTGGATCCGCTAACGCCCCTACACACTGTATGGCTGGGAGGGTTGTACTGGTATGGAGGGCGATACGAGGAGGCGCTAATCGAAGCCCGGAAGTTGGTCGAACGGTATCCCGACAATGCGGTCAGGTTGTTCGTCCTGGGAACGAGCGCGGCACGACTGGGGATGTACGAGGAGGCGATCACAGCGCACGAAAAGATGGTGGCGATCAATCCGTTTTGGAAATACGCTCTCGGGCGTACCTACGCGGCGGCTGGTCGGAAGGATGATGCTCGGAGAATACTGGCTGAGTTGGAAGCACAAAAAGCCACCTCATGGAATGCTTTGGGGCTAGCCGAATTGTATACGGCCCTGGGGGACAAGGATGAGGCATTCCGCTGGCTCGCTTACGAGCCGCCCCATGCCTGGCTTCCCTGGAGCAGAACGAACCCTGCATTGGACCCTCTGCGCGACGACCCGCGTTTCCAGGATCTGCTGCGGCGGATGAACCTCCCTGAATATGAAACTTCTGGTAAGAAATAAAACACGGTACTACTTTTATGAAATCGGACTATCAAAATTACCCTAAGTATATAATTTACAGGCATAACAACGAGCTAAGACTTTGAAAGATTTGCTTGTAATCGATTAGAAGCGTTAAAGGGTATTCGAAAAGGTCAAAATAGTATCCGAATAAATGACCAAGAACATTGAAACTCCCGCGGTTTGCGCGCCCGAGGAACTAATGGAGGTCTAAATGTGCAACGACCCAATTGTTGAAGAAGTGCGAAAACAACGTTTGAAAATAGAAGCAGACTGTGCAAATGATTTCAACAAGATTTTTGAGCAGCCTATATGAGCAAAACTCGAAGAAATGATCCTTGCCCATGTGGTAGTGGCAAAAAATACAAGAAATGTTGCATGAATAACACGACAAGCAACAAGGCTGACCAAGCCGAAATAGTCAAATCTTCAGGCTTTCAGTTCAAACCTGGTAGTTATGGTGATATTGGACACTTCATGCCTTCCATAGCATGTCTCAAACAAAATCGGCCAAAAGAATGGAATCACCATTTTGTTTTAGTAAAACCATTAAAACATCATACAAAAGAGATTGATGCTTGTGATGAATCAGAATCGGATTTGCGAAATGCTTTCCAGAAAAAAGCAGCGACGGGATCGTCTATGGCGGTCGCGGAGTATTTAAAAGCTCAGGGGTATGTTAGCGTGAAAGATTTCAATATTGTGAAAGAATAATATAAAGGAATACTCTAATGGCAAGTGGAGATGCACAAAGAGCATGGTTCCCTGAAATGCTTGATGCTCTTAGAGAACGTTGGCATAAAAATATAACATGGGAAGAAATAAGCTTATTCTGCGATGAGATGCAAAAAATGAGAGACCGAATAAGAGAGAGTCGTAATATTAAACCTGTAAAAATCTTTTGCAAGGAATGTGGAGAGTATTCATTATCAACACCTCCAAGAATTTCGATTCGGTCGTTATTATTTGCACTCAAAAAATCAGGAATCGTATCAGAAGAACAATTTAAAGAATTAGATAAAAATTGGAAGAAATATCGTAAAGAAA
>JBHIAW010000293.1:0-2789 GCA_046758765.1 bacterium | reverse complement strand
TGCGGTAATGCCGCACCATGTACTGCCCGTGATGCCACTCCTTTTGTACCGTGCCGTGTTCATCCCGACGTTTAATGCCCTGGCCAAAGCCTACGTAGCCGGTCTTGACGGTCTCAATGCCATACCTGTTGTAGAAGTCGAACGCCGCATCGAGCTGGCGTTCATAATTATCAATGCCGGCCGAGGTCTCGTGATGCCCGATGATCTTGACCCCCTTGGACGCCGCATACTTGCTGAGTTCCTCAATGTCAAAATCATCATAAGGTTTTGTGAAATTGAACAACTCTGAGTTTTCAATCCAGTTGCCATCCCAACCTACATTCCAGCCTTCAATCAAGACACCATCGAAACCATATTTAGCCGCAAAGTCAATGTAACGCTTTGCATTAGCCGTCGTAGCACCATGCTTCTCCCCCGAGCCCCAGGTGTACTTACGAATATGCATCCCCCACCAGATGCCAACATACTTTGCTGGTTTAACCCACGACACGTCCCTCAGTTTATTGGGTTCGTTCAGGTTCAGGATGAGATAGGAGGTGACCAAATCGCCCGCGTTTTCAGCGATCTGAATAGTGCGCCAAGGGCTCTGGTGTGGGGTCGAGGCTTTTACTTTGACGCCATCGGACCAGGGGACCAGATCACAAAGCAACGAATTATTCTCGGAGGGGGCCAGCGTCATCGAAGCATAGTCGGTCAGGTTGGCCTCGTGGATACTTAGGAACAAGCCGTCAGCGGTTTCGATTGTCAGCGGTGTATGCACCGCACGGATGGAATCGCCAATAGGGATTGAACTGATTGGCGATTTTTTGTACAGGTATTCATAGCGCTCGCGCTGGTAAGCTGGAATCCACCAGGCCTGATGATCACCCGTAAGGACAAATTCTGTTTCCTCATCCATGATCTGAAAGTCTTTGAGATGGTCTTGCTCCGGCAACTCGTAGCGGAATCCAAGGCCATAGTCGTACGCCCTGAAGACCAGGCTCATCTTGCGCGGGGACTCCGTAGTTTCTTCGAGCTGAACCCGGAGTTCGTTGTAATGATTCCTGATTTCTTTGACCTCCCCCCAGGGTTGAACCCACGTCTCATCGAAGCTGCTTTGCTGGCTATCGACAATGGTCAGGTTCTGGTTCAAGGGCGGGGCGTCTTTGAAAACAAAGCCCAGTTTAGAGGCTTTGATGACATTCTGGCCAGATCGACTGACTTGATAAAAAGGAACGCCATCGGTAAGCATAAACGTGACTTTGATCTTACCGTCCGGCGAGGAGACATCGACGCTTTCTTCTGTGCCGGTTTTACACACGCTTAACAAAAGCAGGAGAAGGACAAGCGTAAAGAGTTTAGGGAGTTTGTTCAGATTCATGTTTTTCCCTCCTAATAGAAGATGATAAATTGGTTTTCGAATATAGTTGACCTCGCATGCTCTTTGTGTGAATGCATGTTAGGCATTCTGTGTAAGCCATAAATTTACCAATGTATCTAACACTATTCTCTCACCGATAATTTTCTCTGCGAGACAGCCTGTATCGTCGAGTCCTGCAAAGATGACACACGGACCTTTAGCAGATTCCACCCCTTCTTCACATTCTTGAGATCGATTTCGACAAGTTCATCCATATTCTCGCTGAGCACCGGCCGGGTAAAGCTTACATTCACCGAAGCCTTTTTCCCTTTGATAGAAGTGATTGTGTAAGAAATCTGCATACTTTCACCAACGCCAGCGGATTGAATATTATAGATTTCAAAATAGACCAGTGGAGGTTTTGTCCTGCGAATCTCATAAAACGGATAAGGACTCACCAGCAAGTCTCGCTGCTGCAAAGTCGGCAATACTCTTTTCTGCACGTCATTCCTAACTCGATAATTCAGTTGAATATCGCTTAACATCAACTCAGTCTGGGAGGAGAAGTCCCGAATTTGAAACGGGCGTCGGGTATACCCCGTTTTCTGGCGCTGCTTTTCTTCCACCTGCAACGTCAATTCAGCATTTTGCGGCTTTGCCACGAGCGAGAATTTTCCAACCGCGTTCGGTAGCTTTTGGCGAGCGGCCAATCTGACGGCCAATGACGATAAGCTCTGGTTCTTAATCACCGGTTCGAAATTCACATCCCGCAGCATTCCGCTAAATTCCACATTCAGCGTATCTTCGGATGACTCTTGGACTTTCTTTATTAAGTTCTTTCTTAGGGGAACCAGAAGTGCAACGTCAATTCTGGTCTGACCCATCGCCCCACGAAATTGTGTAATCTGATCGAAAAACGCCAGCTTGTTTTCAGCTTGAATGGGCTCGTGGGCTGCAGACGGGGCCTTAGCACGGGCCGTCTCCTGGTCGAGGATTAACTTTTCAGCCATAGCTCTAAGAGCAGCTAGAGGGGGCTTATTAAATCCGGGGTCTCGTCTATCCGCATGCGCTCGTATATAAGCAGCCGCTCGGAAAAGCGCAAGAGAAGTAGTTTCCCTCTTTTTTATCATATCACCCCAGATGAAGTATTCCATATCTGGATTAGTGGTTCTTGTGGCGTTTCTCATAGCGTGCTTATCAATCACGGCCTCATAGAGGCTTTCAACTTGGTGATATGAAACTCCATCTTGAACAAAATATACAACAAAATTGCGCTGCAAATTTTCATAGGACCAGGTCTCATTGGGAACCGTTGAGTAAGATATGCGAAAATCTTCATCTAAGCGAACGAAGCCGCCAGAATCTTCAAACCGGTTATGCGGCTCGCCATATTTAATATAGTACCTCCCTCGGTCGTCGACATAAGGAGGAGATGGACTCCGAAAATACT
>JBHIAW010000292.1:0-2790 GCA_046758765.1 bacterium | reverse complement strand
GGACAATTAAGAAATTTCGTAAATGTATATATAAACGATGATGACATACGGTATTTAGAAAATAATGAAGCCCAAGTAAAGGAAGGGGATGTGATCACCATTGTGCCTTCGGTTGCTGGAGGAAGTATTGCTGCAAAAGCAGAGGCATCCAACAATGAATTTTCTATAAATGAAATAGAACGCTACAGCCGTCATCTCATCATGCCAGAAGTTGCCATGGAAGGGCAAAAGAAGCTTAAACATGCTAAGGTGCTGCTTATCGGCATGGGAGGTTTAGGCTCGCCTTTGAGTATGTATTTGGCGGCAGCCGGGGTTGGCCGTATCGGCATCCTGGATTTCGATGTGGTGGATTTTACCAATTTACAGCGCCAAGTCATTTATTCCACCGATGATGTGGGACGCCCAAAATTAGAGTCGGCTCGAGAACGCATTGCTGGAATTAATCCTCATGTGCAAATCGACACGCACGAAACACGTCTTACTTCTGAAAACGCCTTAGACCTTTTCGAAAGATATGACATCATCATTGACGGCACGGATAATTTCCCGACTCGCTATCTGGTAAACGATGCGTGTGTGCTGCTGGGAAAACCCAATGTCTACGGTAGTATTTTTCGTTTCGAAGGGCAGGCTTCGGTTTTTTATGCCAAAGAAGGACCGTGCTACCGCTGTCTTTATTCCGAACCCCCACCACCGGGTTTAGTCCCCAGTTGTGCCGAGGGAGGCGTGCTGGGCATTTTGCCGGGCATCGTCGGATTAATCCAGGCTACAGAGGCCGTAAAACTTATTTTGGGGAAAGGAGAGCCTCTCATCGGCCGTTTGCTTCTATTTGATGCTATGGCCATGAAGTTTAGGGAGCTGAAGCTGCGCAAAGACCCTACGTGCCCAATTTGCGGTGAAAACCCAACCATTCATCATTTAATTGATTACGAGGAATTTTGCGGCATTGGGACTGAAGCGGAAAAAATCGCGTTAGAGTCGGAATACGAGATCTCCGCCACCGAGCTTAAATCGAAAATCGATAAAAAAGAGAAACTTTTTATTCTGGATGTTCGCGAGCCAGTTGAGTACGAAATGTGTAAGATTCCAGGCTCCAAGCTCATCCCTTTGAATGAATTGTCCACTCGAATCCACGAGCTGGATCGCTCCTGGGACATTGTGGCGCATTGTCGTTCTGGGGCCCGCAGCGCCAAGGCGGTGAAGTTTTTGCGGGAAGCAGGATTTGAGAACATTAAGAACTTAAAAGGTGGAATTTTGGCCTGGTCGGATGAAGTTGATCCCAGTGTTCCAAAATATTGATAAACATCCCCAAGTTGCAAAGACGCCATCTTTTGAAAAGATGGCATCTTTAATGCTCGATATCAGGCCCAACAAGTTCAAATCCAAAACGAGACGAGGAGGTTATTTGTTATTCGAGTAATAGAGTTAACAATTATTAGGGGAGCTTAAACCGCGAAAATATCTAAACGCGGTAACAATTCAGGTCTAACCATAACGATAGGCAAAACGATTATGGGCAAAACTATTTCAATAAACTATCAATGACGTTGATGATTTAATCAATTTTTATGTTCATTTGTTTTTTTGAATTTAATGAGCAAACTGCAAAAAGGCTTCAACTGTCACCCTGAGCGTAGTCGAAAGGTCTCTAACATCTTTAAAAATAAGAGATTCTTCGTTTCACTCAGAATGACAGAAGACTACAAAGTACCTTTTTGCAGTTTACTCGCTTAATTGTTTTGCCCTAAATAGTTTTGCCTTTCGGATTGAACCTGAATAGTTACTAAATGCGAAAGATTTCAATTGTAATTTTTCGCGTGAGGAAGTTTTCTCGGTTACCATCCTTTATTCCCTCTTATACTTCCCCATCAATTGACCTTCAGCCAGGATATGTCCCTTCATAGCCTTTAACAATTGGGCTTTAGTAATTCCAGCCTCAAGCTCAAGCTCCGTATCTAAAGCATAAATTTTGAAATAGTACCTGTGAGTGCCGCTCGGTGGACAGGGCCCACCGTAACCAATTTTGCGAAAATCGTTGGTACCTTGTTTCGCACCATTAGGAAGGATCTTGTCAAGCGGAATATTCTCAGTTAGCTTGGTGCTGTCCGCGGGAAGATTAAACATTACCCAATGTACCCAGGTGCCCATGGGTGCATCCGGATCGTCACAAATAAGAGCAAAACTCTTTATACCTGTGGGAACGGAACTCCATGCCAAGGGAGGAGAGACATCTTTACCATCGCATGTATACTTCTTAGGTATCATGCCGCCTTCCTCGAAAGCCGTGCTGGTCAGCTTGATTGCCATCTTTTTTTCTCCCATTTTTTCGGTTTTAGATTGTTCTTTGGTTGATTGTTCTTGGCTTTGACAAGTGCAAAGAAACGTAAATGCGACAAGTAAAAAACAAATTTTTTGTACCATAGCAATTTCCTCCTAGCAATTGAAAAAGTTTGAACAAAATTAGTGAAACTATATTTGAATACTTCTGACCGCTACCAATTCATGAAAGGGGACAATCACACGTCATTTCAATCAACTTGTCCATGGTACAGCTTAACGCAGCAGCACCATTCGCCCAGTGACTACAAGCTCTTCTGCATTCAGACGATAGAAGTAGAGCCCACTCGTAACCCAATTTTCGTTTTTATCTTTCCCATCCCACGTCAGGTGATGCTTACCGGCGACGTACCTCTGCTGGTCTGACAAAGTGCAAACATACTGCCCTAATATATTGAAGATCTTCAAGGTTACTTCGGTCGTCTTGGGTAGTTGAAAGTGAATCGTTGTTTG
>JBHIAW010000291.1:0-2820 GCA_046758765.1 bacterium | reverse complement strand
ATGGCTGGTGGATTGAAGGCTGCATCGAAGGAGTAACCGGATGGGCCATCGGGCCCGAACCTGACGAAGAAAATCTGTCAGAATATGATGAGAATTTAGATATCGAAGATTTGTATAATAAATTGGAACGTGTTATTATTCCCACGTATTATGAGCGACGCAGTGAATGGGTTCGAATGATGAAAAACACCATTGTCATAAATGCCTCATATTTTAACACCCACCGCATGATTAAAGAATATGCGCTGCGCGCCTATAATGTTTCACCCATATTCCAGTGATGTTGTATGAAAGTAAACACCGAAGGAAGATTTAGGAGCTGATAAATGGCTGTATCCCCGGAGATGTTTCGACAGGTTATGGGGCGGTTTGCTACGGGTGTTGCAATAATCACTGTGAAAACTAAAGAAGGCGTTCATGGTTTAACGGTTAATGCTTTCACATCTGTATCGCTGGAACCTCCATTAGTGTTAATCTGCATTCAGAAAAATGGCATAAGCCATGCTTGCATTGTTAAAGCTGATTCTTTTGTTGTTAATCTCCTAAGCGAGGAACAAATAGATTTAGCCAACCGTTTCGCCGATTCTGAATTGAGTAGTCATGAGCGTTTCAAAAATGTATCGTATCGCAATTCCGCACAAGGCGTTCCAATTTTAGATGGGAATTTAGGACACTTGGAATGTCGAATTGTAAATCAATTTGAAGGCGGCGATCATACGATATTCCTCGGACAGGTAGAAAAAGCAGAGGTGGCCGAGGAGAAAAGTCCGTTATTATTTTATAATAGTCGATATTTTTATCTTTAAAATGTTTTGTTGAAATAGACCCAAAGCGAATGGATTCGAACTCTCGAATCAAGGCCTCTTCCATCAAAGGCGCCTTTCGGTTTGGTAAGCAAGTCTCTTTGGATGAGATGGATAAGATTGACCTGGTGGTAGCAGGTAGTGTAGCCGTCACCAGAGATGGCGCAAGAGTCGGGAAAGGCGGCGGTTATTCAGACTTGGAGTTTGCGTTAGGCCGAGAAAGTGGCATCATTTCTGAAACGACCCCTATCCTTACCACGGTGCATCCTCTGCAAATTACTTCTGATTCCTGGCAAATGTTGATTCACGACATCCCGGTCGATTTTATTATCACTCCGGAAGACATAGTTCTAACAAATCACAAATATCCTAAACCCAAAGGTATTTACTGGGAAATTTTAAAGAAGGAGATGGCGGAGAGTATTCCGGTAGTGAAATTATTTAAAAAAGATGGGTAAAATATTGGGCACGAAGAATTCAAAAATATACTCAGAGTCACAGAGTATTTATTTAACTATCTTTGTGCACTTGGCGCTTCTTGGTGTACTTTGAGTTGAAAAGGTTATTTCTCTAAAACAATTTCTTCCGCTCTTGACAACTGAATAGCATTGAATAGAAATTTATAAGTTCCATGCGTTTGGGCGCGATTTTGCGCTCTAAATCCTATTAAGATCACACGACCTTCTCCCATGGGAATATCCAAAACAGCCGAGCGACCCTGTATTTTTTCTTCCCCTAAGATCCAACCACTTAACAGCGGGCTGTAATCGGGATAGTAGGCAGCAACACCTGTGCGTCTTTTCCAGTGTATCGGGCGAAACGCCGGACTGTTGATAAACATGGCTGCGGCTTTTGAAGGCATTCCATAAGCAATCGGTTCGGAATGGTCTACAACAATTTCAAGCAAAGAACCCGGACAAAAAAAGTCTGTATTTTTTACCTCCTTTAACACATTTTCTACCGGTAAACCAAATTTCTCAATAGCGAGATCACAAGCACTGTCAAGCGTAATTAGAGTCCCCCCTTTTTCCACGAATTCCTTTAAATGTTCCACGCCTTCTTCAGTAATGCCGTCTTGATATACTTTGGGTACTTCTGGCCGGTAAATATCCGGTTTTTCTTTCTTTCTTCCGCTGATAATTTGTTCTGTCTTCATATCCGGTAAAATTATGACATCGAATCCTCCTTCTAAATTACCCTTTCTAATCTTAGAATTTAGAATCGTTTCGTATGGGAATTCAAACTGTTCCAGAACAAGTCGAGTCCAGCCTTCGTCCATGTTTGCGGTCCACGGTTGGTAAAGACCCAATTTAAATTTTTTTAAAGAATAGGCTAGTTGTCCCTCAAAATCGTGATTCGTCTGCTCAATTTCAAGAGATAGCTCCTGCGCTAAAAAAGTCATTTTGTTGGGATTCATTTCTTTTTTGGGAATGTAAATCGTGCCAGATGGGTAAGTTTTGGTATCAAATTTACTTTCATTTTTCAACCAGTAGACTTTCTTGCCCTGGCTTAATAAACGATTTACTGCAATAAAACTGCGATTGCATTGATGGCTTATGAGGTAATTGCCATGTTTGTTATTTGTCAGATAACCTTTGGGCAGCCTAACGGTCTTAATTTGGGATAAATCGGCTTCAAAGGGCGAGTCGATTTGCAGAGTTTCAACCCCCATCATTAAGGGTAGGGTCCAGCCAGTCATGTCGTAGGGTCGAATGGGCGGACCGCCGGGATAGTTCCTCAAATCCGGGTAACTCTGGCGTTCCAAGAGGTCTTTGACATAGGGCCGAAAAGGTTGTGAGAGTAGAATTACATAGGAGCCTTCCTCTATCTTAATATTTCCAGCAAAAAACTCCTTATTGGCTTGATGCACTTCTACGCCTCCCATCATGAGCACTTCGACCATCTTCAAGGCGGTGATTGGGTCGTGTTGGGCTTTAGGAATTACAAATGCAAACGGGGGTTCGGTTTTGCCTTTTTCTATGGCAGCTTTATTCATTTTGCAGAAATTGTAAATTAT
>JBHIAW010000290.1:0-2821 GCA_046758765.1 bacterium | reverse complement strand
ACTATTCCAATCACAGTGGATAAAAGCCATATCACCACACTTGGTGAACGCCTTTATACCGAAAGCATTGAGCTTATTCGTGAATTGGTTAACAACGCCTATGATGCAGATGCCACCAAAGTAAAAGTGACCATCCAGCCCGATCTAATCAAAGTAGAGGATAACGGCACCGGCATGGATTGGGAAGGGCTCGAACAATATTTTAATATTGGCTCTCCTGAAAAAGTGTTTCATAACAAGTCCCCCATCTTTCACCGAGACCGGATTGGTCAATTCGGCATTGGGAAATTTGCCAGTCTGGCTGCTTGTGAACGGTTCGAAGTTTACACCCAAAAAGCAACATTTGCGGCCAGGGTCACCTTCGATAAGAATATCTGGTCACAGAGCAGCGAGACCTGGGAACTGCCAGTTGAGAAGATTAAACCTGACAAAATTCGTGGTGATGGCACAACCGTTGTTCTTTCAAAATTAATTCGCACCTTTGATCCAGAGATGGTGCGACAGAAGATTCTAGAAAGCGTACCCATTCAGGCTAAGAACTTCTCTGTTTTTGTCAATGGCAGAAGGGTGATGCTGGCAAAAGTTGCCGGACACCGGATTCCATTCTTAGAAGGTACAGATTTTGGGCCGGTTCACGGTGAGATTGTTATTGTACCCGTTTCTCAAGCCTCGGCAAGCGACATGGGCGTACAGGTACGAGTTAAAGGGGTGATGATAAAAAGAGAATACTTTGGCATACAAACCTGGGGAAAAGAGGGGGCACGCATTCGGGGTGAAGTGAACGCCGATTTCTTAGGGGTCACCAGTGACCGCAGTGGGTTTCGTACAGATGTAGCTGAATATGAAGCATTTACCTCGGCCATGGATAGGGTCATGGAGGAGGTGAAACGGCAGCTTAGTCGATTATCCGATCAAAAGGAAACTCAAAAAGTCAAGCGGGCCTTGAAAGAAGCGATTGAACGAATGCAGAACGCTCTGGGCAAACACCCGGATTTTGTTGACGCTGGCTTGATTCCCATTGGGGAAGAAACCGATGCTGTGGGCGAGCCGGGCGAAATTAGAGCATCTTCTGAAGAACCAACTGAAGAAGAAAAGGCTGAGATTGAACCTGAAATAACTTCCGAGGCAGAGGAAAGTGTCTCAGATGATACAGAAGATTATGAAACAAAGCCACCAAAACCCCCGGTAGTCAAACGCCTTACTCCCAGTGCTGTCATTCGCAAATTAGCGGTGGGAGATCTGTTGGTTTCTTGTTGTTTAGATTACTTTGGGGAAGATGGTCCGGAATGCTTCACCCAAGGTCAGATTATTTATGTTAATCGAGACCACCCGTTGTACAAAAGAGAATCGAAACAAAAAGTCACCCACACCATGTATTTGGCTCGACTATTGAGCCAAGAAATAGCCTTGATGAAAAGACCACCGGATCCCAGGACCGCATTTCAAAGGCAGAGCGAATTACTTCGTGATGCTTTTGCGGAGTGATTATATAGTATTAACAATCAAGTTTTTGTTTTTTTTGCAAGAAAATTTAATTAGCAAGTAAGCATAAAATTCGAATTTCGAAATACGAAATCCTAAACAATATCAAAATTCTAAATCCAAATACCAAAACCATTTTGCTTTTTTCTTCAGGACGGAGTTAGTAAAAAAAATTATAACTGCACCTTAAAGAGAACGTTTTTCTGAATTTTGAATTTAGGTCATTTTCATTTGTTTCGAGTTTCGAAATTCGCATTTCGGATTTATCTACTCTAATTTAGTGATTGAATTTAGAAACGCGAATTTGCGGCTTCGCCGCGCTAGGAATTAAGAATAAAATGATTACCATAGACGGTTCCTACGGAGAAGGCGGAGGGCAAATTCTCCGTTCAGCTCTCACCCTTTCCACGGTAACCGGCAAACCGTTTACCATCAAAAATATTCGGGCGAACCGTCCCAAGCCGGGTTTGAAAGCCCAACATCTCAAGAGCGTGGAGGCTGCCGGGGTCATTACCAATGCGCACATCGTGGGCAATCATTTGAATTCCACCCAACTAACCTTTGAGCCGCGGGAAATTAGAGGCGGGGAGTATTGGTTTGAGATTGGCACGGCTGGCTCAACTTCATTGGTTCTGCAAACCATTTTTATTCCCCTAAGCCTGGCGAAAAATCCTTCCTGGGTATCTATCAAGGGAGGCACGCACGTTCCCTGGGCACCTTGCTATCATTATTTAGAACTACAGTGGCTGCCATTTATGAAGCGTTTGGGTTTTAATGCAACATTGAAAATGGTCGAGGCTGGCTTTTATCCGCAGGGAGGCGGGAAAATTATTGCTGAAATTGAATCCACCCGGACTATTTCAGCTTTGCAGCTTTTAGATAGAGGCAGATTAACAAATATTCGAGGGATTTCAGCCTATGCCAATCTCAACCCGCAGGTTGCTGAGCGTCAAAGTAACCAAGCCAAAAAAGAACTGCGCAAAGAAAGTTTGGTTCCAAATGTTGAAATATTAAAGATGCCAGCTCGCGGCAAAAATACCATGATGCTGCTTTTAGGACAATTTGAACATTCACAATGTTGTTATTATGCTTTAGGGGCACGGGGCAAACCCGCCGAAAAAGTGGCCGCAGAAGCTGCAATAGATTTCTTAAATTTTCTTGGCACCTCCGGAGTCTTTGATGAACATTTAGCAGACCAACTTTTAATCCCACTGGCTTTAGCAAAAGGGACTTCCGAATTCAAAACCCCAAAGATTACCCAGCACCTTTTGACAAATATTGAAGTCATTGAGTCATTTATTGAAGCAGAAATTACGGTGCAAGGGAAATTGGGAGAAGA
>JBHIAW010000289.1:0-2823 GCA_046758765.1 bacterium | reverse complement strand
CAACGTCCGAACGAACTTTGTTTACTTAGTGCTAAAATTTACAAAGATTCCTACGGAATGACCGGGCAGCCTGAATAGTTACGCAGAATTAACATTTAAATAGCTTTAATTATAATCACCTTTTCGGAAAATGTCAAGGAAATTTTGTTCTTGGATGAAAAACAGTAATCACTTACACAAACAACTTTCTCAACTCCACGATACTATCTACCAGATAATCCGGCTTAGCCGTTAACAGCAACTCTTTTTTTCTAAATCCATAAGAAACCGCACAAGTTAGAACCTTTGCTTGCTTACCTGCCTCGATATCGGTGACACCATCTCCGACCATAACGGTCCTCTCTGGTTTCACTGCGAAATCATGCAAAACTTTATAGACCGGTTCAGGACTTGGTTTCATAAAGGGCAACGAATCACCGCCAAGAACAAGATCAAAATAGGATTCAACTCTGAGTCCCTTTAAAATCGATCGGCTGAAATTTTCCGGTTTATTGGATATGACCGCCATCTTTTTGTGTCGAAAATGGTTTAATGTTTCTTTGACGCCAGGATATAGGGTTGTAAAATCTAAAGCATGGTCTTGGTAATGATTTTGAAAAAGAGCAATGGCTTCCTCAATTTTGTCCCACTGCTTTTCGGGCAGGGAACGTTCCATGAGCTTCCGCACGCCATTCCCCACATACTTGATTACGGTTTCAAGCTCCAGCGCAGGAAACCCCAACTCATTTCTAGCGTAATTCACCGAATTGGTCAAGTCCTGCCGGGTGTCCACCAAGGTACCATCCAGATCGAAAATGAGTAAATCTATTTGATGCATAGTCAATATCAATTGTTTGTTAAAGTAAAGTTGCACGTATTGAGCGCATGAATAGGCATAAGCGTATTTGGGTATAGGGTATAATGGAATGTGAAACATGAAATCACTAAATCTTCGAATAACTGAGTAAACTGCAGAAAGGTGATTGATCCAAAAGCTGACCTTCTTAACTGATCAAGATTGCAATGGTTATTAGAGAGTTGCATACAATTATGAAAACCAATATTTTGCTAAGAATTAAGAGAAGGTCAGCTTTTTGCAGTTTACTCATAACTTGATTTGCCTGGTTTCCTTATCTCCCTATACCCTATTCCCCTACTCCCTTTCACGCCACCTTTGGAAAATCTTTAATCTGTTCCAGAGCGGCATCAATTTCCTTTTGTGGTAAGGGATAGTCCTCCAATTTACCCTCAAAGTAAGCATCGTAGGCTGCCATGTCGAAATGTCCGTGTCCGCTCAAATTGAACAGGATAACTTTCTCCTTACCCTCTTCCTTGGCCTTGGCTGCTTCATCGATGACTGCTTTAACGGCGTGGGCAGTTTCGGGAGCCACAATAATCCCCTCGCTGCGGGCAAATCTAACCGCCGCGTCAAAAACTTCTATTTGATGATATGCTCTGGCTTCAATTAACCCGTCTTTCACCAACTGGCAAAGCAGTGGGGCATCGCCATGATAGCGCAGTCCACCGGCATGAATGCCTGGCGGTACGAACCTGTGACCTAATGTGTACATGGGAACTAAAGGCGTCAACTGTCCGGTGTCCCCAAAATCGTAAGCAAAATGTCCCCGAGTCAAAGTGGGACAGGCCGTTGGTTCCGCCGCAATGACTGTTATTGCTTTACCATGAATCTTATCGTAAAGAAAAGGGAAACTTAAGCCGGCAAAATTGCTCCCACCGCCACAACAGCCAATAACCACGTCTGGAAAATCACCGGCTATTTCCAACTGCTTCTTGGCCTCTAGACCAACGATGGTTTGGTGCATCAACACATGGTTAAGTACGCTGCCCAGAGAGTATTTGGTGTCATCATGCGTGACCGCATCTTCCACGGCCTCACTAATGGCGATGCCTAAACTACCTTGTGAATCAGGATTTTCCGCCAAGAACTTTCGTCCAGCCTCAGTATCCTCACTAGGACTGGCCACCACCTGTGCTCCCCAGGTTTGCATCATCGAACGCCGATAGGGTTTCTGATGATAGCTCACTTTGACCATATAGACTTTGCATTCCAGCCCATAAAGATTACAGGCAAAACTCAGAGCACTTCCCCATTGCCCAGCACCCGTTTCAGTTGTAAGTCGTCGCACGCCTTCTTGTTTGTTGTAATACGCCTGTGCCACCGCGGTATTAGGTTTGTGGCTGCCAGGAGGGCTGACCCCTTCATACTTGTAGTAAATCTTGGCCGGCGTATCCAATGCTTTCTCCATCCCATACGCACGGTAAAGCGGCGTGGGGCGCCAAAGTCGAAAAACCGCTAATATTTCATCTGGTATATCAATCCATCGTTCCTGGCTGACTTCCTGCAGGATTAGCCCCATAGGAAAAATCGGAGCCAAATCATCGGGACCGATGGGCTGCCCGGTGCCCGGATGTAGCGGCGGCTGCATGGGATTAGGCATGTCAGCCGCGATGTTGTACCATTGACGAGGTATGTCTTTCTCCTCCAAGGTAATTTTCGTCAGCTTATGCATAGGCTCCTCCTTGTGTAAAAATTATGATAGCGATTTATTTAGATTAAAATAGTGTTAATCAAAATAAAAATCAAGTTGGAAAAATTACGTTTGTTAAATCAACTTGCTTTTCTAAAGTAATTGCGTTAAATTTTCAAAAAAGGAAAAAAATCCGCGCACGGCAAAAACCTAACCAATAGGCGTGACTGGATAGAGAGGTAGCTGAATAATTTATAACCACAAAGACACAAAGTACACAAAGTTTTATAAATAAAGACCGTAACTATTCAGACTGTCATTCCCGAACGCTTTCATCGGGAATCCATAAGTCATG
>JBHIAW010000288.1:0-2838 GCA_046758765.1 bacterium | reverse complement strand
CACTGGTTCTCTGTGGGCCCCATAGTACCCTGGGCAGAAGCGGGTGTCGGTGCCGTGGCAACACAATCATTAGTAGACGTGACTTATGGGCCCTTAGGACTTGATCTTATGCGCGCTGGTAGAACCGCCCCCCAGGCCTTAGAGGCCTTGAAAGTAGCCGACCCTCATCCAGAAATTCGACAGGTGGCTATGATTGATGCGCAAGGAAATGTTGCTGCACACACGGGTGAAAAATGCATCCCAGATGCTGGACATCTCGTCGGGGATAATTTTTCTGTTCAAGCCAATCTGATGTTAAACGACAAAGTCTGGCCAGCCATGAAACAGGCATACGAAAGTACTAAAGGCGATTTAGCCGAACGCATGCTGGCGGCTTTAGAAGCTGCGCAATCGGTTGGGGGTGATATTCGTGGGAAACAGTCTGCCGCCATTTTGATCGTTCGGGGTGAATCTACCGGGCGGTCCTGGGAAGATCGTATCATGGACTTACGGGTTGAAGACCATCCCAATCCTGTTCAAGAACTAAAACGTCTGGTAAAGCTGCACAGGGCTTATGAGCACATGAACAAAGGAGACTTGGCTATTGAACACAATGATGTGGAAGGCGCCCTAAAAGAATATGGCGCAGCAGAAGCTTTATTCCCCGAGAATCTAGAAATGAAATTCTGGCACGCTGTTTCATTAGTAAATGCTAACAGAGTCGATGACTCGCTGCCGCTCTTTAAAGAGATCTTTTTGAAAGACAACAATTGGGCTGTATTAGTACCAAGACTGCCAAAGGTTGATTTACTCCCCAAGGATGACTCTGTAATTAACAAAATACTGTCCGTATCTGCCACTGATGTAAATAAAGCAATAAAGTAATTGTTATGATACTACCAAGATTCAAGTATCATCAACCAAACACTGTGGATGAAGCCTTAGCCATAGCCCAAAATTGTGATGGCGACTTTGATTACATCGCCGGTGGTACAGATGTCCTTCCTAATTATAAGAATCGCTTAAACAACCACGGCAATGTGATCAGCTTAAGTGGAATTAAGGAACTACATGAGATCACAGAGAGCAGCATCGGGGCTATGGTCACATTGATTGAGTTGGAAAAGAGCCCAATCTTGAAAGAAAGGTATCCTGTTATTCCCCGTGCAGCTCATTTGATAGCTACGCCTGTAGTTCGCGAGGCAGGGACAGTAGGGGGAAATATTCTGCTGGACACCAGGTGCTGGTTTTTCAATCAATCTTATTTATGGCGACAATCTAAAGGATTCTGTTTGAAAGCGGATGGCGATGTGTGTTTGGTAGTGCCACAGACGGAAATTTGTTATGCTACGTATTCTGGTGATTTGGCTCCGGTTTTTATGGTTCTCGATGCTGCATTCCATTTAGCCGGACCCGATGGAACAAGAACCGTGCATTCGAGCAAATTTTTTACTCATGACGGTATTACCAGGAATGTGAAATTGCCAGAAGAGATATTAACGCGTATTTCTTTGCCCAAAAAATCACAAGCCTTAAAATCTGGCTACAAAAAATTAAGGGTGCGCGATTCTATGGATTATCCCGTTATGGGTACGGCCGTGGCTTTGCGTATGACCGAACGAACCATCGAAGAATTGAGAATCGCAGTGACGGGCACAGGAACGACTCCTTTTCTTTATGATGAAATTACAAACCAATACCTTGGTGAGCAACTGACTCGCGAATTCATTGAGCATATTAGCCATGAAATCATGGAGCAGGTTAAACCATATCGTAATGTACATTTCTCTCCCCAGTATCGGAAGGCGATGGTCGGAGTCTTTTTGCAAAGAATATTGACTGAATTAGCTACCCCTTGTTCTTAAGTTAAGGAATTATCTATATGAAAGAATTCATGAATGCCGTGCTTATCCATGAACACGGCGGAACAGACAAATTGTGTTATGAAAAATATGCTGTACCTAAAATTACAGGCCATGAAGTATTGGTTGAAGTCAAAGCTGTGGGCTTAAATCATCTCGACTTGTGGGTACGGCAAGGATTACCGGGAATAAACATAGAAATGCCGCATATTTTAGGGTCCGATGTGGCCGGCATCGTGGCCGAAGTTGGTGATTTGGTTAAGAATGTAAAGGAAGGCGATCATGTGCTTCTGGCACCTGCCTGGGGCTGTGGTACATGCCAGCTCTGTTTAGCAGGGGATGATAATTACTGCCGAGACTATAAAGTTCTTGGCGAAAATGCTCCAGGCGCGTATGCAGAATATGTAAAAGTGCCTGCAGAAAATGCCTTTCCCATTCCAAATGGATTAAGTTTTGATGAGGCCGCAGCCATTCCCCTGGTTTTTTTGACCGCCTGGCATATGTTGGTTGATCAGGCAAAAGTTCAACCAGGAGAAGATGTATTGATTTTAGCAGCCGGGAGTGGTGTAGGGAGTGCCGCCATTCAAATCGCCAGACTTTTTGGCGCTCGCGTGATAGCCACTGCCAGTACCAAAACCAAATTACAAAAAGCAAAGGCGTTGGGCGCTGACGATACAATCAACTATGAAGAGCAAGACTTTTCAAAGGAGGTCAAGCGGCTAACTAATAAGAAAGGCGTAGAAATTGTTGTTGAACATGTTGGAAAATCGACCTGGGAAAAAAGCATTAAATCACTAACAAAAGGGGGTCGATTGGTTACGTGTGGGGCGACCACAGGATACGACCCTATTACAGACTTACGCTATGTATTCTTCAAAGAGCTGAAGATTTTTGGTAACTTTATGGGTCGGAAGGAGGGACTGAAGCACGCCCTGAAGTTTTTTCCTGAAAAGCTCAAACCTGTTGTGGACACGACCTTTCCATTAAAGGAAGCGGC
>JBHIAW010000287.1:0-2855 GCA_046758765.1 bacterium | reverse complement strand
TTAGAAGATTGTTCAGCAGGGTGGACTTGCCTACATTGGGACGGCCTACAATGGCCACATATCCAGACTTAAAAGCTTGTTGAGTTTTCTCATCCATGATAAAAATATTTCTCGGTCTCTCCCGCTATCACCTTGGAAAGAAAAATGAGTCCGATCAAATTCGGAAGAGCCATCAGTCCATTGAAAACATCAGCAATGCTCCAAACTAGATCTAACCTGGCTACGGCCCCGATACCAACAAATATACAAAAGATAACTCGATACGGTTTCACCGACTTTGCGCCCAATAGGTATTCTAAAGATTTCTCACCATAGTAACTCCATCCCAAAATTGTGGAATAAGCGAAAAAGATAAGTCCGATGGCAACAACGATTCCTCCCCATTCCCCAGGTAGACCCTTGCTAAAAGCCATCGAAGTTAGCTGCGCTCCGGTTTCACCACTATCCCAAACGCCCGTTGAAATGATAACAAACCCAGTGAATGAACACACCACAATGGTATCAATAAAAGTCTGGGTCATGGAGACCAGAGCTTGAGTCACCGGATTCTTGGTCTGAGCCGCAGCCGCAGCAATAGGAGAGCTTCCCAGCCCACTTTCGTTGGAAAAAACGCCTCGGGCCACACCCCACCGAATGGATTGCATAACAAGTGCTCCTGCAAATCCACCACTGGCCGCGGTAGGAGTAAAAGCGTGGCTTAATACCATGGCAAATGTCTTTGGAATTGCACTAAAATTCATCATGACCACGACCAAAGCAGCCAGCATGTAAAACAGAATCATGAAAGGAACGAAAAGCTCGGTTACCCGCGCAATGCTTTTTATGCCGCCAAGAATCACAAGCCCCGTGGCCACGGCCAATATTAATCCAGTCATCCAGAACGGAACATTAAAGTTTGAATGCACTGCGTCGGCAACGGAATTGGACTGCACCATATTTCCAATGCCGAATGCGGATATAGCGGCGAAAATGGCAAAAAGCGCACCCAACCATTTATTGCCTAATCCTTTAGAAATGTAGTACATTGGCCCACCGCTCATGGTGCCAAGTTGGTCGACTTCACGATATTTTACGGCTAAAACCGCTTCCGAATATTTGGTCGCCATTCCAAAAAGACCCGTGATCCACATCCAGAATAGTGCACCAGGCCCACCCCAAAAAATAGCGGTGGCCACGCCGGCTATGTTACCCGTACCGACAGTAGCTGCCAAGGCGGTCATAAGCGCCTGAAAATGGGTGATGTCCCCTTCAGAGCTTTCTGTTTCTTTTCGCTTAATGAGAGCTAAATAAAGGGAATGACCAAGGCCGCGAATTTGGAGACCTTTTAACAGAAAGGTTAAATAGATTCCCGTGCCCACTAACAGGATGAGCATCGGGGGTCCCCAAACAATATCACTCAATCTACCGAAAAAGTCGAGCAGTTTCTCCTCCAAATTCCCCTCCTAAGAAGAATGACAAAAATGCAAATCTCAAATTTCAAAATGCAAAATTATTTATTTTGCAATTTGCATTGATATGACTAATAAGCTTTAGCCACAAGCACTCGTTCTTGCGATTTGCCTCCACATAGTAGGCATTTCCCTTTTTCTATTGGCTTCTCCATTGGAATACAGCGAATGGTGGCTTTGGTCTCCTCACTCAAGCGGTCTTCGCACTCGCGATTGCCACACCAATGGACATAAAAGAACCCACCCGGGTCTTCTATGTCTTTCTTAAATTTATCATAGTGCTCGCAGTTAAAGGTATATTTTTCTCTGAATTCAATGGCTTTTTTGAATAAATCTTTTTGGATTTGAGAAAGCAGCTCCATAATCCGACCTTTGAGTTCATTTTGGGAGATAATTATTTTTTCTCTGGTATCCCGGCGCACTAAAACTGCCTGTTCTTTCTCTAAATCTTTTGGACCAATTTCAATTCTTAAAGGCACCCCCCTTTGCTCCCATTCGTTGAATTTCCAACCCGGCCGATAATGTTCACGATCATCTAATTTGAAAGTGAAGTCGTTTTTCCAATTTTGTGCCAGCGAACCAATTCTAGATAGAATTTCAGCCTTTTCTTGGTCACCACTCCATATCGGAACGATCACTACCTGAATTGGAGCAAGTTTTGGCGGCAGGACGAGTCCGCGGTCATCGCTGTGTGTCATGATGAGGGCGCCTATTAATCGAGTTGTGACTCCCCAACTCGTAGCCCAAACATACTGGAGTTCTCCTTTTTCATCCTGAAATTTAACATCAAATGCTTTGGCAAAATTTTGGCCTAAATTGTGCGAAGTCCCAGCCTGCAATGCTCGTCGATCTTGCATCATTCCTTCTATGGTGTAGGTTCGAACTGCTCCTGCAAATCTTTCTTTTTCTGATTTCACACCAGCAATCACAGGCATAGCCATAAACTCCTCTGCAAATGTTTTGTAGAGCTCCAGAATTTTTAATGTTTCCTCTTCTGCTTCTTCTTGGGTGGCGTGAGCTGTGTGTCCTTCTTGCCAAAGGAATTCCAGGGTTCTCAAAAACAGCCGGGTTCGCATTTCCCACCGTACAACATTGGCCCATTGATTGATCAGCAAAGGCAGGTCGCGATAGGATTGAATCCAATCTTTGTACATGGCCCAGATAATGGTTTCGGAAGTGGGTCTCACCATCAAAGGTTCTTCCAGTTTTTTCCCACCGCCATGTGTAACAACCGCACACTCCGGTGCAAAGCCCTCCACATGTTCTGCCTCTTTTTTAAGATAACTTTCAGGAATAAACAAGGGAAAGTATGCATTCACGTGTCCTGTTTCCTTAAACATGCCGTCTAAAGCCGCCTGCATTTTTTCCCAAATGGCGTAACCGTTAGGTCTAATGACCATACAACCT
>JBHIAW010000286.1:0-2856 GCA_046758765.1 bacterium | reverse complement strand
CGGCTGTAGATAAATCTGAAGTTTCTCCACTGAAGTTGGTTTCATAACGTACTCTTGCAAGCATCTCTTCGTCTTTTAAAATATGCTTGTATCGGGCCTGATATTTCAGATACTCCTCCACTGGTTTCCGTTTGGCAATCCGTTTTGTGATTCGCCGCACGCCATTCTCAATCTCATAGAGCTTCACAAAACCGGTCTAAACCGTGCAGTCACAAACCTCCCGAAGGTTGTGACCCTTCGGGGGTTAAACTCAGATTGTTACGTAGTTATGTGAAGTGCCCTGACACTTGTCTGGGCGTTACAGAGTGAATTGTGGAGACCACTTCGTTAATCTCCGCAATAATCATAATTAAAACTTAAAAATTCAATTTTTATTATCTCGGGAACGAATGGAGTGCTGACGCAATTGTTCAATAGCTAATTCTACAATTGTTCTGGTCACATAAAGAGAACTCACATCATACAGCCGTAAGATATAGTACTCGGCTTCTTCAAGATTAATCATTCCTTGTTGATACGCCTTAATTATGATACCCAAAGAGCCTACTGGCGTCAGATTCAACTGCTTGGCAAAATTTCGTGCAGCTAAATCATCAGTTAGCATAAGCGTCACTCTATTTTGCTTGCACAAAAATAAACATTCACACTCACCAGCGTGCAATGCTTCCAGTTTGTATTTTTTTATGAATTTCTCAACTATATCATGATGTAATGCATGGCGTTGAACATTTTGTAAATTTAACAGACTGGCTTGGTTCACTCGGTCCTTTTGAACTGCTTCGGCCCACACCGCATTGGGAATGTGCAAGATTTTGAAAATATTGAGAAGTGAAAGACAATCTAGTTCATCAAGGTGAATTAAAGGGCCTGCATCCACTACCGCCGCTTTTACTTTTCCAGCGCCCAGGCTAAATCCTCCATCATTGCTTCGTGTTGATGTTCAGCTAATTCCACCCAATCAATACCAACCATTTCAACGGCTTTTTCTCGGGAAATTTCTCCTCGCAAATAACGACCTAAAACGTGTTCACGCCACAACTGACGAAGACCTGTCTGAAAAGCTAAGGTCATCAGTTCAGCCTCAGACTTTTTAGTCTCACGAGTTAGTTTCTCGATATAATTTAATAGTTCTGCCATAGTATTCCCTTTTTAATATTATGCATTAGTTATAGTCTTTAAAATCCGCCACTGGTTCATCAAAATCTTCAGATATTTTGATTTTTCCCTTTGCTGAACCTAATTTCCGTTTTGGTTTTATTTCATCGAGAAGGACTAATTTTGCAACAGGTTTATTTCCTTTTGCGATGATAACCTCTTCGCCGTTCATCACTTTTTCGATTAATTTTGATAAGTGTGTTTTGGCTTCATGTATGTTGGCTTGATACATTTTCAGAAAGTTTTTCGTATTCCTTCTCGCGGTCAAGCTTGATTTCATAAAGCCCTGCCCAATCAATAAAATCCCAACGTTCCTCTAGTTTGCCCTGCTTATAGAGAGTATAAAAATGCGGTGTACGGACTTTATATTTTTTCTCATAATTCAACAGCAGCGGCTCAACGGCGACCAGATCTTGGATAATATCATCGAGAGAGACCTGTTTTTCCATCATAAAAGATTCCTTATTTAAGTTTACTCATTTTTTTATTATAGCAAAATAATCACTAAAAGTCAATGGAAGACTTCTCCTCTTTCTCCAAAAGCTGGTTCGATTACTCAACATCTTCCCGTACTTTTGCAAGCATCTCTTCGTCTTTTAAAATATGCTTGTATCGGGCCTGATATTTCAGATACTCCTCCACTGGTTTCCGTTTGGCAATCCGTTTTGTGATTCGCCGCACGCCATTCTCAATCTCATAGAGCTTCACAAAACCGGTCTGAACCGCCAATTGAGCCACTTTGATCACATCCTTGGTGTCAATCCCCCATCCGGGTGGACAGGGGGTATGACAGTGGATGTAGCTGGGTCCTCGGGTGTTCATCGCCTTCTTGACTCGCTCCATGAAATCCAGAGGATACCCGATGGAAGTGGATGCCACATAGGGGGTTCCATGCGCTGCTATGATCTCCACCATGTCTTTTCGCAATTCCGGTGTACGTTGTTCGCCCCGAATGACCTGGCCCACTGGCGTTGTGGAGGTCCGGGCGCCGAACGGGGTCGTCCCGCTGCGCTGTCCGCCGGTGTTCATATAGCTCTCGTTGTCAAAGCAAATATAGATAAAATCTTGATTCCGTTCAATGGCGCCAGATAGTGAGGCGATTCCGATATCCGCCGTGCCACCGTCGCCGGCTGCGACCAACAGATTAACCCCCTCTCTTTTTCCCATCACTCTCAATGCTGAATCAATGCCTGAAATCACCGCTGGTCCATTCTCAAACAAAACGTGGAAATGGGGCACCTTGGGAACAGCCATCTGCATGATCACAGCCAAACAACCGGTTGAGTTGATGACGATGGTGTCTTTTCCCAACACCTTCAGCGCATGCCGGAATGCCAGCAGTTGACCGCAACCTGAACAGGACAGCGACCCCAGGGAAAGGAGTTCTTCATCCGGTAGTTCTTTTAGTTTTAAGGTCATGTTGGTTTCCTTCTATTCATTTTTAATCACAGAGGCTTTAAGGCTAAGGCTGAGGCTGAGGCTAAGAAAGTGAAAAGTAAGCAGTTTGCAGTTAACAGTAGGCAAAAGATCAGAACACCCTTAAAATACTGCTTACTGCTTATTGCCTATTGCCTACTGCTTACTCCAAAGCCTTAGCCTTCGCCTCAGCCTATGTTTACGTTCCTCCAAATCCAACCGTCACCACTCCCGGTTTCTTCTCAGCTTCTTCGCCGATGTTGGCATCTGGCCAGAAGACGGTTT
>JBHIAW010000285.1:0-2879 GCA_046758765.1 bacterium | reverse complement strand
ATTTTGTCTTATCAATTTATTTGCATTTCGAGTAAGGATTTTATTGTTTAAGTACTAACCGAGACTCGCCGAATCGATTTTTTCTTCTGGTTGCGGCTCTGGGGCGCTGTGTGTTTCTTTGCCCCTTGGTGGTGTAAAAAACCGTTTTTTTTGCAACTAACATAGTAGCCACGCCTGCCCATTACTTCTAAACAATCTGGGAAATTTCGTCTATTGCATTGGCGTACGTTTGGGCAAATGCTTCTAAGTCTTCTTGAGCTTTGGCTAGATCATCATCGTTATCAATAAAAAAGGGTTCGGCAATGACGCACGGGGCATGAGTGTATTTTAGAAGATACCCACCTCGATCTTCGCTCGTTCTGGGCTTGATGCCACGATCTGGGAGTGTTAAATAATCTAGCAAGTGTCTCTGTAGAACTTCCGCGATCTGTTTGCCTTTATCTGATTTATAGTAATAAAGTACCTCGGTGCCGGAGGCTTGCTTATTGAAAGCATTACAGTGCAAACTCACAATAAAATCGGGAGCCAGGGCGTTTATGTCGTCTGGCAGTTCCTTGTACGTTCTTCGGTAAACTCTCTGAACATCTGTATTCACGACTTTCTTCTCAATGCGAAAAGATAAGAAATCATTGAATTCAAATTCTGTGAGATTCTGATTGTCATTGATAGCTCCGGGTGAGCTTTTTTTATGACCTATGACTAAAGCGCAAAGTTTGCTCATTTTGGTTTATCCTCCTGATATAATCTATAATGAAAATTGTTGTCGATTTGATAGTCATTCAATTGAAAAACAAAGTTCGCAGGCCGCCAATTTCTCCGTCAAGAGTTTGCAGCGTTGAAGACCTGTCTTTGAAAAGTGCCATTGATTAGCCGATACATCAGGTACGATTTGTGGCAAGGAATGTTTTACAAGAATGAGCTTTCGCTGGTTATCTTTCATGCCAACGCTCCGCCACCAATGAATCGATTATTTGACGGCCGCGATGGCCAAAAATTGGATGCATTTCCAGAGAAAGTTGATCTGCCAGGCGAATAGCAACTTTTGCAGGTGGCTCTTTAGACTCTCGCGAAGTTTGAAGAACTTTTAAGGTCGTTTGATAGATGGAATGTGGCCAGTCTTTTGATAGATGTCTTTCAATAAAAGGGTCGTCCTTCACGTAACCATATTGTTCATTGGAGCAATTCACGATACCCATGCGGTTGGTCAGAAAATCTGGGATGTAAATGATGCCTTTTTCATGTAATAACCGGTCATCGCGTTCAGCATCCTCAAGTTGGTTATTGGCAGCGCCACAGACTATCTTGGCTTTGATTTGCGGAATGGTTTTAGGATTAAGAATCGCCCCGGTTGCACAGGGCGCCAAAATATCACATTCAACTTCAAAGATGGAATTATCCCCGAGCTCAACGACACTGGCTTCCAAATTGTTGTCAGACAATTCACTTCTTAGCTGTTTTACGCGTTCAGGATTAATATCGCAGGCAATTACTTTTTTTACATGCTTTTCGAACAAGAAGCGGATGAGTGGCCCGCCAACATTACCGATGCCTTGCACCGCGATGGTTTTACCTTGCAATGTATCATCGTTGATAAATTCTAGGGCAGCTTCCATGCCGCAGACTACGCCCCTGGCTGTCGGAATAGAGGGGTTACCGCTGCCTCCCAGGGCTTGGGGGATACACGTGGTAAATCTGGTCTGGGAGAAAACGTTTGCCATATCGTCCACATTGGTTCCGACATCCTCGGCGGTCACGTAGCAGCCTTGAATGGAAGTGATAAGCGCCCCATATTCTCGGTAGATTGCGGCCCGCACATTGGGATCATATTTGTCTACTGCTGGATTGTGAGCCATGACGCCTTTGCCACCGCCCCACCAGAGACCCGCCAGAGCATTTTTTCGGGTCATGCCCTTGGATAAGCGCAGTCCGTCCCGCAGATAATCTTCCACGGTATGGTACTGCCAGTATCGCACACCCCCAGCCGCCTGTCCACGATTGGTTCGATGGATGAACGCCCCTTGTAAGGTGTCGTACTGCTGGCTTATTTGAAAGAATAACCCTTCATGCTGCATAAAATCACGTTGGTCCACTTGAAGAAACTCAGCTATTGGCTGTAATTGTGCATGCGAACTTGTTAGAACATTTCTTTTTTGGTCGTATACAAAAAAGAACCTGGCAATATGCTGTTCCTTGAGAAATTGCACAAATTCTTGCGGGTGGAGATTTAGTAGGTTATCAGCTCTATTCATATTGTTTAAGTTGTCAAAAGATCGTTAAACCTAGAATATTCATAAGTTCTACCACAAAGGCACAAAGGTCACTAAGAATATTGAAATTATATCACAAGAATTTGAAAACTCAGTTTATGAACTACAGCTTTTGTCTGTCTCTTCAATTCTTTATTGGGTCTTCATTTATAAAACTTTGTGTCCTTTGTGTCTTTGTGGTCATAAATTATTCAAGTAGAATTAAAATATTGAATTAGTTTGAAATTTGCAAGAACGAAATGCTATTTTTGTATGTGACCTATAGTCCGTTGACTTATAGTCGACATTTTAAGTATATTTAAATATGGAAATTAAGCAGAAAATAGGACAACGGATAAAAGAATTGAGGGGAAAGGTAGGTATTTCTCAAATGGAATTAGCTAATCTTTCAGAACTGGATAGGACTTACATTACAAGTGTAGAAAATGGAAAGAGAAATATTTCAATAGTAAACATTGAAAGAATTGCCAAAGCGTTAAATATAACACTCAAAGAATTTTTTGACGATGCCGAATTTGATTAATCTTCAAGAAGCCTTAATAGAAATAAAAGCATTGATAGAAAATGCAATAACTTCCGAAGGGGAGAGAGGCAAAAGAAGTGTGATCAATT
>JBHIAW010000284.1:0-2912 GCA_046758765.1 bacterium | reverse complement strand
AATCGCCGTCACATTATGAGATACAAAAAGAACCGTTCGTCCCTCTTGGCCGACATGCTCCATTTTATTAAGGCATTTTTTCTGAAACTCGGCGTCCCCCACTGCCAACACCTCATCGATCAACAATATCTCCGGCTCTAAATGGGCGGCAACTGAAAAAGCCAAACGGACTCTCATCCCGCTGGAATAGCGTTTAACCGGCGTATCAATAAATTTTTCCACTCCGGAGAAATCTACAATTTCGTCAAATTTGCGACCCACCTCCTTTTTGGTCATACCCAGGATTGTCCCGTTAAGGTAGATATTTTCTCTTCCGGTAAGCTCCTGATGAAAGCCGGTGCCAACTTCTAAAAGGCTGGAGACTCTGCCTCTGATTTCGGCAACCCCGCTTGTTGGATCTGTGACCTTGCAGAGGATTTTCAGCAAGGTGGATTTGCCGGCGCCGTTTCTTCCGATTATGCCGAGCACCTCGCCTTTTGGTACTTCAAATGATATGTCTCTCAAGGCCCAGATGACATTTTCGGTAACATTATTCTCAGCGCTGTAATTAATGTCCTCAAATTCATAAAGCGAGCGATATTTGCGATAATTTTTCAAGGGGCTTTTGATGAAGTCAAGAACAGCAACGGCAAAGCTGTCGCGCATTTCTTCTTTTAATCCGATGCGGTAGCGTTTGCTTATGTTTTGTACTTTAATCGCTATGTCTTTTGAGCGCATTTTGATGCTTTAACTCAAGGACGTTCTTTGTTAGAGGTCTTTGACGGAATAGCTAGATGTTCTTTTCTCGAAGTCAGTTCGTTGTTAGTTGCTTATTGCTTTTTGTTCGATTGAATTGATATAAGTCCTTAGCTTTAAGGTCAAGAGACTACGAATCATGGGCAATGTTCATGCTCAGATGCAATTTCTTCTGTCTTGCTGATTGCGGAAGCGAGTATCCTAAAAGGCATGGTGCAGTAATTCCGATCACCGGGATCTATGCGAGGAGGTCACGGGTAACCGGGCGTCCCACCGCGACATGCATATCAATATTATTCTTTTCCATAAAGGCATGTTCAAGGCCTTTTCAACGAGTCATACAACACGGTAAAGTGATGTTTGAGAAATCTTCCCGCATTACTCCTTAGTTTTCGTTTCAACATCCTTAGTGAATAAAATGGAGTCAGAACTTTCTTATATGGATAGACCGAATGCCAGTAAGCAGTTTGGAACATGAGAGACTCGTTTTGGTGGATGAGAACATTCCTAGCACGAGGTTCAGGGAGCAATACCGCAAGAGCAAAACCGCACCACATTTGCCGGTAGTTACCTGCCTCTTCTTTCGAAACAAATCTTCCGACGATGTAGTCCAACTCTAGCGTATGAACGTAGGGATTAGACGACCAATTAGCTGTTACCCTAAATGAGTAAAAAAAAGTAGTAATTCAATTGCTTAAAAGCTGGAAAAGCCTTTCGAATAAGGGTATATAAAGAGTGACCACTCAAAAAAACCCATATTCAGAAAGGCTATATAAGTGAGATATAATAAACGCGCTTTGATTGCAAGAAAAAACAAAATACTTCCTATTCGCTTTATTGGTCAAGATATGACAACCTATTGTGGATTGACTCTGATTGACCATTATTTCAGGATCTACAAAATTCATCGTCGACTCAAAAACACCCTTAAATCCTACAGTTTCAAAGGGGACTACGGCATTGGTGATATTCTTTTTATCTTGCTAGTCATGTTGTTGATCGGCGCCGAACGTCTTCAGCATATCGACTATTTGCGATCCGATCCTCTCTTTCGCCGAGTTGTTCGCCTGACCCGCATTCCCCATCGAACCAAGTTATCAACGGCACTGAAACAATTTACCTCTGATTCGCTCAAAGCTCTGGCTGAGCTCAACTCCCAGTTGGTTGTCGAAAAGCTTGAAGAGCTTGGTTTAAATCAAATCACCATTGATTTAGATGGCACTGTTATCAGCACCAAAGGCCATCCAAGCTGGGCCTTTAAAGGTTATAATCCTATCAAAAAAGGAGCTAAATCTTATTTTCCATTGACCGCGCATGTCGGTGAGACCGGCCATTTTCTTACCATTATAAACCGCCCTGGTAATGTGCATGATTCCAGCCGAGCGCTGGTTGTCATCCAAACGATTCGCAGGCAACTGTCGGGATTCTGTATCCGATTTCGGGCTGACAGTGCCTTTTGTGACCCTAAGGTGATCAACTATCTATTGAGCAGACATATTGGCTTTGCCATCAAGACGCCTTTTTGGAAGTTGCTCAACCTCAAGGATGCTGCCCAGCAACGAAAAAAGTGGTACCGGATCAATAAGCAATGGAGCTACTTTTGGTTAAAACAGCCGTTAGACTCCGTAGAAGGTGAGCATTACGCCATGATATTGCGCAAAAAACTGCGCTGCCCAAAGAAACATTACCAGTTAGATTTGTTCTCACCCAATAATGGTATCTATGAATATTCAGCGGTTGTGACCGATACCAAAGCTTGGAGTTCTGAAGATCTTCTGCTGTTTGTCTCCGGCAGAAGTGCTCAAGAAAATTCCATCAGTGAGCTGAAAACCAGCTTTGCCTTTGATCATATCCCGACAAATACCTATCAAGCCAACTCAGCTTATCTGCAAATAAGTCAGATGGCTTATAATTTTGCCACCTCCATGCAACATAGCATGGGATTGGCACAGAAGCGCAAAACAAACAAGAAATTTACGCGGCTACACAAAATAATGGAATGGCGAACGTTTAGATTCCTCATTCTTAATCGTGCCGGCAAAATTGGCCGGGAAGACGGCTATAAAGTACTTCAGATGACCGAAAATCCCGAAACTAAATCACTATATGAGAAAATTTCTAACTCATTGGAAGAAATTAAAGTCAAAAAAGCAGCATAATTTTCGCTCAATTAGGGT
>JBHIAW010000283.1:0-2921 GCA_046758765.1 bacterium | reverse complement strand
CGACGCACCGCAACAAAATCGTCTGCGCGAATTTCGTAAAGATAAACCCCGCTGGCTACCAATTCACCTTGGCTGTTTGTTCCGTCCCAAAAAGCTGCTTGGCCGTCAGTCGTGTAATTCCCGCGCTTCAGCCTGCCAAGATCAATAGTCCGAATAAGCTGCCCCACTTCATTGTAAACATGAATCACCACATAACTATCCTCTCCAAGCACAAAAGGAATCCAGGTGCCTGGATTGAATGGGTTTGGGTAATTCTGCTGCAGCTCGCTTCGAGTGGGTACGGCCGGCTCTGGGTTGACCGTTACGGCTGTTGGGATATCTCCAACGTCGTAGACCTCCAGGCTGCCGTTATTCATGGAAGTCACCCAGAGGCGATTCTGGGAATCTAGCGCTACGTCCATTGGCGCCCGCAACTCTCCAGGCTCGGTGCCAAACTGACCTACTGTGGTTAGAAAGTCACCATTTTCGCTCAGCACAGTAATAACTCCCTGATACGTGTCGGCTACGTAAATCCGCCCCGACCGATCGACGGTCATTCCCTGGATACGCCTAAATTGGCCTTCTTTGGGGCCGTATTTGCCAAAGCTTGTTAGCCACTGTCCCTCTTTATTAAATGCATGTATCATTTTACCCGCATCACTACCACTACTAATATTCAACCCACCGTGTTCAGCGACTAAGAGCCGCTGGTTTTTCTGATCGAAAGCTATGCCCGTGGGAAAGACCAAAATCGTGTCTCCAAAGGAGGAGATATAATCGCCATTGGCATCAAAAATGTAAACCGTTCCCCTTTTGCCGTCAACCAGGTAGAGGCGATTTTCATCATCCATGACTGCATCCGATGGCAGTTCAAAACCACCAAAGCCATTTTCAATTTTTTTCAAAAGACGACCGCCGACATCAAAAAGCTGAAGCTCGCCACTGACCCTGTCGCCTACATAAAGCAGATCTTGAGCAGTGACCGCTATGGCCAATGCTGAACTACCAGCGGTAAACTTGCCCAAGAATTTTCCATCCGAATCGTATCTATTGATCCTGCTTCCAACTGCATCGGTGACATAAACAACACCTTGGTCATCTATGGCGATTCGTACTGGACTCCTAAGCTCTTCTGTAATCCTAAGAACATGCTGAGCCTCTATGGCGTCACCTTGCCCCTCTGCCAAGACAATTTGCACCAATAATAAAGAAAACGCCAAAAACAGCAAACGTAATAGGTCTATTGAATTATTCTGACTCATTGTCTATGCACAGTTAACAAATGAACTTTAGAAATCGTCCTGGAATCTGACACAGAACCGATTTATTATAGTTGTCCGACTTCCAACTTACTTTTCCTAAGAATTGAGGAACAATGAAATTGTATTATTTTGAGGTTTTCTCCGGTGTCTTATGGGCTATTTGGGCAAACATTTTTTCAAAATCAAATCCCTTGAAGTTTGGGCTTTTTTTATTGTGGCATCGCTTACAATCTTCTTCCTTCATCTTGATCAAACCAACTGAAGCCGGATCGATTGTTCCGGCAGTGATACCCTTCATAACTTTGTTGGACTTATACTTTGAACCAGGGCCATGGCAGGCTTCGCAACTCACGCCTTCCTCTATTTTATATTTTGGACCCAAGCGTGAGGCTTCAACACCAAACGCTGTCACGTGACACGAAAGACATTCTTCCGACTTTTGAGGATCGGCTATGCCCCTTTCTTTGGCAATGGCCTTGGCTTCTTCAGAAGCTAAGGCTGCATAGGCTTGCGCGTGCTTTGTTTTTTGCCAGACCTTATAGGCCGCCCCTGACTTTTTGGTGGTATGACAGGCTTTACAACCTCCAGAGCCTAAATATTTTAACTCCTCTTTTTTACCCTCTTGCGCCAAAACAGGCCAGGCGATTACAAAAGCAAGACCTAACACTGTAATCCCTTTAGTTACTCTCATTTTTTACCTCCATGATGATTTTGATGATGATTGATAATTTTAAATAGGCAATTACTATACCTAAATCTGGAAGAAATCTGAAAGAATTTCACTATCTTAATAATTTGGGATAGCCATATTGTTTATTATTAACTTAATAGCACTTACAGCAGCCAAAAATAGATGAGTGGAACGGCACGTTCGTCCCCATTTTGGTGGGTCACACAAAATGGCTGCGCCATTTCACACACCTAATGACCTTTTTAAGTTCAATCCCCTTCACGCTTGACTTTGAAGAGTGTGTTTTATATCTTTTGTTAACAGAGGATTAGTGTTAATTTGATGTAGAATATGCTCATAGGCATTAGCCAGCCACTACCTTGAATCTTAGGCACGGCTATTGCAGACGATTTTTTTGAAAGCGAACCTACGAATCTAAATATGATTTTCAAAAGACTGCGCAACCGGATGATTGCTCACATCGTCTGGATCGTGACTACTGTGATATTAATCACCTTCTATTTTGTTTACAAGTTGTATCAAAAATCCACTCAGCAACATCTGCGAAGGGACGCGGTGCTGACTGCCCGAATTGTGGAGAATGTGCTTGTCAGGATGATGCAGCGCAAAGACCCTGAATCATTGAACCAGCTCCTTCCAGAATTCTCAAAGTTATATCACATCAAAAGAATTCGTATCGTGCGTCCAAACGGTCGTATCGCTTTTTCGTCGGTAGCGCAAGAAAGGGGGAAATTTCTCAAGCAAACAAGATTCGCTGATTTTATTTTAGAACCATTAGATACTATTGCTTACCACGAAACGGAAGGTCAAAATATTACTTTTTTCAAATGGAGGAAACTAAGAAACCAAGAACGCTGTCAAAAGTGTCACGATTCGTCACAAAAACTCAATGGTGTTTTATGGGTTGAAGCATCTGATGAAGTGTCGCTGCATGCTCTCAAATCAGACTATTTAGTACTCGGCGGAATCGCCCTGGGGGTCATTGTGCT
>JBHIAW010000282.1:0-2928 GCA_046758765.1 bacterium | reverse complement strand
ATGGAAGAACGCAACATCCTGTAAACGACGCTCTCAAGGGTAAAGGCACAATAATTCAATGACAAATTATATCAGCGATTTTGAAGTAGTAGTTATTGCCACTTTTTTTGCACCTATATTTCATTTGAATTCGAATTTCAGAGTATGGTTGTTTAGCCACGGGACTTTTGGATCAATTCCTTTGCTTTTCAGCTTTGAGTTCAAATCATGGAATAAGGGTTCAAGTATTTCCCGGTGTCTATGACCATACATTGTTACGGTGATTTGATCCTCTCTTAGCTTTATTAGCGCTTGTTCTTTGAAAAATTTCTCATATATCGTTTCAGCATTCATTGGGATATATTCTCCCCCAAGGTTTGCCCGAAAAGCACTGATCAGGTTATAGGCAATCAGTTTAACGGCCAGGTGCATGGTTACCTCATTCAACTCAATGCTTGACAGGTCCGACAATCCGAAGAAATTTTCTTCGTCAAACCAGAATTCAATCCCCCATCGATTTGAGTATATTTCTATCGTCTCTTCCTCGGTTTTGCCATCATCATTGGTGAGGTAACCGTAAAGCGTCCGTACTTTATCCACCATCTCATCTACCACAATGAGTCGTATATCTTCGCAATAATTGCGGATTGTGGTTTTGATGGAGGTCACTCCTAATGTGGCTGTTAACCGTCGAAACGACTCCAGCGGGATTTTCTCCATTTCTTTGATACGATTCTGATGACGTCTCAATAAGGTCACAAATTTCTGACCTTTAAGGCGGAGATGTGCCAACAGTTCACCAACGCTGAACCATTTGTCCATAGTACAAACAACGGACTTGTCTGAAATGATTGCCAGGGTTGCATCGGTTAGAATATCGCCGATCTCGACAGCGGTCTTACCGGGATAACAGGCCATCAGATAGATGGGATTGCGATATCGTTGATCCAATACGGCATTAACTTTGATAGCCTTAAAAGGATATCTTGCTTTTCCATCACTGTCTTTCTGAATGTCCACTTTGCCGTTATAGCGAATCAAGTGGGGATCAAAACTAACCACGCTGCCGTCGATTTGGCCAATTTCATACTGGCGTTTGCCAATGGCCCGAATCAGGCGATCGACATTTTCCGTATTCGGTCGTTTCAGGAAACGATGCATCTGGCTTTGGTCGGGGTTGACCGGCAAGCCGCTTGCAATCGCAAGCCCATCGTCGCTTAGGTCCTTTATTTTTGCGGCGCGTCGTTTTCCTACCAGTGCCAAATTGACCCACATCAACACATCATTCAGTACGGGTATGCCCGAAGAATTGAGGCCCAGGTGCTTAACCAATTCGCCGATCCCAAGCTGCTGAAGGTAGGGAATCATTAGAAAATTACCGACAAAATTGGTTTGAATACCGTCATGCAACCGCGTCTCGAGATGTTTGGAGATCTCCTCAGCATTTTGATTCCAGAGTATCCGTCGTTTCTCCTCTAAACTTTTGCCTTGGATAAGGCTTTTGTCGAGGAGATTTTGCTCAGGGGCTTGCCTTTCGTTTTTTTTAAAGAAAGGCCATGTTCTTGTAGGGTACGGGCCACGCTGCGCGGACTGATGTCAAAGTTCTCTTGCTTGAGCCGATTAGCAATCTCGTACATGTTCAAGTGGGGATGCTTAAAGCGAAGCTCGATTATCAACCCTTCAGCCTCCTCAGTCCTTTTACGCGGTTTCTTGGGGCCCGGTTTTTTATCAACCAGCCCCATCATCCCTTGGGCTTCAAACTTACCCTTATAGTAAAAGAACATGTCACGAGAATAGTTGTATTTTTGACAGATCTTGTCAATCGGTTCTCGGCTTAATGAGCTTTCTCGGATCATCTCATAGCGCCATTGCACTTTATCCTCAGAGCTTAGTATAAATGATCTTGCCGGAGTATCCCCTTGGATTTTCAAAGAACAAGGTTTGATTTGTTTTCTTCCCATGACTTTACCTCCTTGGATAGGTTATGAAAGAATATAATACTTATTGGAGGAAAAGTCAAGTTAATAGTAGTCATAATTATGGCATTAATATTAACCAAATGGCTATAAAACTCAACCGAAAACAGCTTGTTCAGCATGAATTAACCTTATTTATGCCTGTTTAGTTAATTAAGTAACAAATTTCCCATCATATTAATGCCATATATATTACAACTATAATGAAATCATCTAAAACTATATAATCAATTGATAATATACATTATTAGAATATTTTATTGTTTGCTTTTTAATTGATTTCAATGGTAATAAACCCCACTTCAAAATCGCTGATGACGATATTATTTATACTATTTGAAGTTCAAAATATAACACCCACCCAATTAAGGTGGGTGTTTTATTTTATATTGAAAATAATGAATTATTTTTATATGAAGCGATAAAAGTGCAAAAATGGAGAAGCCTTGGTTAAAATTTTATGAAGATGGGGTGCCCCATTCAATTGAAATACCGGAGATGACGTTAACACAGGTTTTTGAGCAAGCTGTCAGGCGAAATCCACAGGGCAAGGCGATAACTTTTTTGGGTAGGAGAATGACCTACAAAGAATTTGGTCGACAAGTCAATCAACTTGCAACCGCTTTAACTAAATTAGGAGTCAAGCAAGGTGATTGCTTTGCCATCATTTTACCAAACATTCCTCAATATGCAATCGCTCATTTTGCCGCCTTAAAAATTGGTGCCATTTTGGTGCCTACGAATCCCCTTTATGTAGAAAGAGAACTCAAACATCAGATGAATGATAGCGGTGCAGAAACGGTTATTGTCCTTGATTTTCTCTATCCGAAACTCGAGAAAATTAAAGAAGAGACCTGCTTGAAAAATATTATTGTGACTAAAGTGCAACACTATTTTCCGCCACTTTTAAAATTTGTCTATCCAATTAAGGCGAGAAAGGAAGGTGCCTGGTTGCGAGTCAAACGGAGTGCTG
>JBHIAW010000281.1:0-2945 GCA_046758765.1 bacterium | reverse complement strand
GCTTCATCAGCCTTTTCTTTAGGGATTGGGATCAAATTGGCATCGGGAGCCCCGCCTACATTCACCGAAATATAGCCTCCAGCAGCGATGATCCTCTCGAAGGCGCTTCGGTCTACCACCAAATCTTTAATCACTGGAAACGCACGGGCGCGAAAAGGTTCAATGGTAATAGTATCACCTTGTTTAAAGTGGCGCATGCGCAGCTCACATGATGCCGTTGCGTGGTGTGGGCCGTGGGCTATACCATTTATCACAAGACTGCACATGCCGCATATCCCTTCACGACAATCATTATCAAATTCGATAGGGTCTTCACCCTTTCTTATGAGTTCTTCATTGAGCACGTCGAGCACTTCGAGAATTGACATATGGGGGGAAATGTCCTTGACAGTGTAAGGAATCAATTTACCTTTGCTTAGTGGGCTTTTCTGTCGCCAGATACGCAAACGAAGTGTCATGTTTTCCATATGGGTTATCTCCTTACTTGTAACTGCGTTGGGTTAGTTCAACGTTTTCAAATTTTAGCGGCTCTTTGTAGAGTTCCTCAGCCTTACCCTCGCCTTTGTATTCCCAGGCGGCGACATAACAAAATCTCTTATCATCCCGTAAGGCTTCTCCCTCTGGCGTCTGCGACTCTTCCCGGAAGTGACCGCCACACGATTCTTTGCGATGTAGGGCATCTACCGCCATGAGCTCACCAAGCTCTAAGAAATCGGAAACCCGCCCAGCAAACTCCAGATTTTTGTTAAGGTTTTGTGAATCTGCCGGAACCAATACGTTTTGCCAATATTCTTCTCGGAGCTTCTGTATTTCTTCTATGGCATGTTTTAACCCTTTTTCATTTCGAGACATACCTACATAGTCCCAAAGAACCTTGCCTAACTCACGATGAAATTCCTTTACCGTTTTGTTGCCTTTAATGGACAATAATTTTTGAATTTGAGAGTTAACTTCCTCTTCAACTTCTTTAAAGGAATTATGCTCTGTGGTAACTTTATTTAGTTCAGAACCTGCAAAATAATCACCGATAGTATAAGGAATTATAAAATAGCCATCGGCAAGACCCTGCATAAGTGCACTAGCGCCAAGACGGTTTGCACCATGGTCGGAGAAGTTTGCCTCACCCAAAACGAAGAGTCCGGGTATGGTGCTCATCAAGTCATAGTCAACCCACAAGCCACCCATGGTGTAATGCACAGCAGGATAGATGCGCATCGGTACTTTATAAGGGTCTTCGCCGGTAATGAGCTCGTACATGTCAAAGAGATTGCCATATTTTTCTTTAATGGTTTGCAGGCCCAGACGTTCGATTGCATCGGCAAAATCCATATAAACAGCGAACCCGGTTTCGCCTACGCCACGTCCTTCATCGCACACCTCTTTAGCATTTCGTGAGGCGATGTCACGCGGCACTAAGTTGCCGAAAGCCGGATATTTTCTTTCTAGGTAATAGTCCCTTTCTTCCTCTGGAATGTCATTGGGCGCACGAGTGTCGCCTTTTTTCTTCGGCACCCAGATGCGCCCATCATTACGCAAGCTTTCACTCATGAGAGTTAGTTTGGATTGATATTCTCCAGAAAAGGGAATGCACGTCGGATGAATCTGTGTATAACAAGGATTGGCGAAGAGAGCTCCGCGCTTGTGGCACCGCCACACGGCGGTTGCATTGGAATTTGTAGCCATAGTGGAGAGATAATAAGCATTTCCATAACCGCCAGTAGCTAGAACGACGGCATCCCCAACCAAAGATTCGATTTTGCCGGTCACAAGATTTCGTGTGACAATCCCGCGAGCCTTGCCATCTATTAAGACCAGGTCCAACATCTCATGCCGAGGGAATATGGTCACGCGACCAGCATCGACTTGGCGCATCAGAGCACTGTAAGCTCCCAACAGCAGTTGCTGTCCGGTCTGTCCACGAGCATAGAAGGTACGTGAGACCTGGGCCCCTCCAAATGACCTGTTTGCAAGAAGTCCGCCATATTCCCGGGCAAACGGCACCCCCTGCGCTGTGCACTGGTCAATAATATTGGAACTTACTTGGGCAAGGCGATACACATTCGCTTCCCGCGAGCGATAATCGCCGCCTTTTACGGTATCGTGAAAGAGTCGCCAGATACTGTCGCCATCATTAGGGTAATTCTTAGTCGCATTAATACCTCCCTGAGCGCCAATACTGTGAGCCCTTCGAGGGGAATCTTGAATACAGAGATTTTTTACATTATAACCTAATTCACCAAGCGAGGCAGCAGCCGAAGCTCCAGCCAGACCCGTGCCAACCACTATGATGGTATATTTACGTTTGTTGGCAGGGTTTATTAATTTGAGTTCAAATCGGTGCCTCTCCCATTTTTCTGTTAATGGGCCAGAAGGTACTTTTGAGTCGAGTTTCATAGTCAAGCTCCTGTGAAATAAATCCAAAGCGGAATGCCGAGAAATCCCACGGCAAGTACAATTGCAAGGATGATTCCTACGGCATAAATGATTGGCATGTACCGCGGGTGATAGGCGCCTAAGGATTGGAACGCGCTCCAAAAACCATGACGTAGATGAAAGCCTAAGAGGACCATGACCGCTACATACCAAATCACATATCCTGGTTTTACAAAAACCTCCATTACCAGTTTGTATAAATCGCGCATCTCTACCCCATCAACGTTTGTTGTGTAATAGGGTCCAAACTTAAAAGTCTTGAGATGAATCACAAGAAAAACAAAAATCAGTATACCGGTATAAATCATCGTTGTAGAGGAGATAGTCTTTTTGCTGGCGCCTCCTGCGTTGGCTGTTTTCTTATAGCTCACCGGTCGCGCTTTAATCTTTCCTAAAGCTATGGAGACGCCTGATATAACGTGAAAGAGCAAAATAGCGATCAAAATTAACTCTGCAACTATGATAATCGCGCCGAAACTAATAAGAAAGTGGGAGTATTTGTTGAATGGGTC
>JBHIAW010000280.1:0-2984 GCA_046758765.1 bacterium | reverse complement strand
GCTTGGAAATCGGTCGATTATTCTGTCATTCAGAAGGAATCTTTTTTGAAATGTGCTCAAATGCAAAAAGATTCTTCCAGAATGACATGAACCCTCCCGTAGCTGAGGTTTTACGTTGCTGTTTAATTTTTGATTGATTTTCTGATCTATTAATTATATATTGATTTTTCTAAAAAATAGGACTTACGAACTATTTCATAAAGACCAATGAGAAAATATCAAACTGCTTTTACTTTAGCATTCCTCTTAATCCTTTGTGAGGAATTATTTTCACAAGCAAGTCTTCTCCAATCCGGCCCCATGGTTGGCTACTCTGAAATGCGGGAGGTGTTATTATGGGTGCAAACTACTGAATCCGCGTTGGTGAAATTTGTCTATTGGGAAACCGGCGCACCTGAGATTAAATATTCTACTGATGAAGTCGAGACTTCCAAAACCAACGCCTTCACTGCCAAACTCGTAGCCGATCAAGTGCAGCCGGGTAAACATTACAATTATGAACTCTACCTTAACGATCAGAAAGTTGACCGGCCTTATCCTCTGAAATTTCAAACAAAAAAGCTTTGGCAGTGGCGGGAAGAGCCGCCGCCCTTCAAGATTGCTGTCGGCAGTTGCGCCTATGTGAATGATGCACCATACGACCGCCCTGGCGAACCGTATGGAGGAGACTATGAGATATTCACCAAAATCTATGAACTGCAACCAGATGCCATGTTGTGGCTGGGCGATAATGTGTATTTGCGTGAACCGGATTGGAATACCCGCACTGGCATCGTGTACCGATATACCCACACGCGCTCTTTGCCAGAACTGCAACCTCTACTGGGCTCCGTGCACCACTATGCCATCTGGGATGATCACGAGTATGGCCCAGATAATACTGACCGTTCTTTCTGGAACAAAAAAACGACCCTTGAAATATTTGAGCTGTTTTGGGGAAATCCTTCGTTTGGCATAGATGGACTGTCGGGTACTACAACCACGTTCGAATGGGCCGATGTGCAATTCTTCCTCTTGGATAATCGATACCACAGAACTCCCGATACACGTAAAACCGGTGACCGAACGATTCTTGGAGAGCAACAATTCGAGTGGCTCATTGACGCCTTAGTAAAAAGTCAGGCTACCTTCAAACTCATTGCCATTGGTGGGCAGGTCTTAAATCCAGTAGCTCATTATGAGAATTATACCATTTTTGCGGCAGAGCGGGAGCGACTGTTAAGAACTATTGAAATGGAAGGCGTTACAGGGATCGTCTTTCTTTCAGGAGACCGGCATTTCACCGAACTTTCAATGTTAAGACGTGATGGCTCCTACCCTCTTTACGAACTTACAGTATCGCCTCTAACGGCTGGTCCATCTAAGGGAGTGGATGAACCTAATTATCTTCGGGTTGACGGCACCTTTGTCGGCGAAAGGAATTTTGCCATCATTGAGGTATCAGGCCCTAGAAGCGCGCGCACAATGATGATCTCAGTGTACAATAAAGATGGCAAAAAGTTATGGACCCATGAACTCAAGTCTGTTGAGCTGAGGTGAAAGGTTAACAGAACCTTTGCCTATTGTACTAATGCAGAGCCAAGCTGAGATATCTGAGGGTTTTGCTGCGCCTCTGGTTATGCTTTCATGTGATGATAAGGAAATCCGAAATTCTAAATCCGAAATCCGAAACCAATACAAATGATCAAAATACAAAATTCAAAACGTTTAGGACATTTGAATTTCGAGTTTTGAATTTGTTTCGGTATTCGATATTCGGGTTTCGAATTTTGATGCGCGTGAACAACTTTGCAAGTTCAATATTTCGACAAAAAACTGTCAATGTACGCTCACTAAGCGCCTCACTCCGTTGGTGGCAGGTTGATATGACCTTTGCCCCCGCGTGCTTAATTCTACATACCTGAATCTTATACCCATCAATCTTATTCTCATGGGAATGAATCGCAGTGCTCAACCGTTATTAAGAAGTGAAGTCTAAACAAAGAAGGAGTCATAGAAAAAATGAACTGCAAGAAAGCTGACAAGTATTTAGCTGCGTATGTAGATGGTGAGTTAAGAGGATGGTGGCTGCGCCGTGCTTTGACAAAGCATTTAGAGAAATGCGTGTTTTGTCAAAAAATGGTTGACATTCAAAAGCAGATCAAACAGTTACTCAGAAGCAAAGTGAAACAGGTTTCAGCACCCAATGAATTGAAGCTAAGAATTCGAAAAGGGCTTCACGATGAACTTAGGCATTGAAGTTCATTATGATTTAAAGACAGAATAAGCGTGTTGTGCTGGATTGAATCTTTCCAATCCTGTTCATCTTGTAAATCCTGTTTAGTGGATTTTTTGCCAAAGCCTCACAAATACCGCAAATAATAAACTACCTCACCCAATAAGATTGCCCCATCTCAACCCCTGATTCCTGATTTTTTTGATTGCAAGGTGAATCTTAATTTACTAACTTTCAGAGTGATTGAATATTGCTGCTTTCAAGATAGCTCGCACTATCTAAACCTGAGGCTTTTTCACCAAACCAAGCGGGTTTCTGTTGCCATGGAGACGACCACTAACTGCGTTGTCTGTAGAGAAGCTCATCCTTTGCTGACCAAGGTGCTGGGTCTGTGCCCGAATTGCGCACGGAGTGAGAAAGGACTTACGCAGGCACGCGTCGTGCATGCGCGTTCAAGGCGACTGTTTGACCTGCCACCTGCTCCGCCGCGCAGTGACCACGGGGTGCTTTGCACATTGTGTGCGAGCGCCTGCAGAATCGGCGAAGGAGAACGTGGTTTCTGTGGCCTGCGGACGGTTCAGGATGGCAGACTGCGTCACTTAGCCGGCACACGTAAGCGGGGCCTGCTGCACTGGTACCGTGACCCCTTGCCGACCAACTGCGTGGCGGACTGGGTCTGCGCAGGAAACACGCAACATAGCAAACACAACCTGGCTGTCTTCTACACTAGTTGCACTTTGGACTGTCTCTTCTGCCAAAACTGGCACTT
>JBHIAW010000279.1:0-2984 GCA_046758765.1 bacterium | reverse complement strand
TACTTTTAGACCAAAATCTCGAATCACTGCCTCATCTTTCGCATGGATGACGGCTGTGTGACCGCGTCCACCAAAATTCAAAATCTCCACACATCGTCGGACACCTTCTTCCCAGCCTTTGACAATATAGAGCGCCATGGTTGGGGAAAGCTTCTCGGCTGAGAGTGGCTCAGCCGTTCCAACGCTTTCAAGTTCCCCAATCAACACTCGCACCCCGTCCGGTACGTCAAAGCCAGCCGCTCGCGCCAGCACGTGCGGCGCTTTACCCACTAATTCAGGATTAACACGAAATTCTGGCGTAAGCAAAACTCGAGTTAGCATCTGAATTTCGTCGGGGTTCATAAAATAAGCCCCTTGATTTTTTAGCTCTTCGATGATCCGACTCTTAAGAGGTGCATCAACTACTAAAGCTTGCTCCGCGGAACAAAGAGTACCATAATCAAAGGTCTTGCCAGCGACTGAGTCTGATACAGCTTTTTTATAATCGGCTGAGCGGTCAATATAGACAGGCACATTGCCGGGACCCACGCCATAAGCGGGTTTGCCCGTGCTGTAGGCGGCTTTAACCAAACCTGTACCCCCGGTGGCTAATATGATATCGATGTTCTGATGCCGCATGAGTTCGTTGGTAGCCTGGAGATTTGACATAGAAATGGCGCCGATAAGGCCTTCCGGGGCACCGGCTGATGTGGCTGCATCTCGGACCACCTTGGCCGCTTCCATGATGCAGCCTACTGCTCTGGGATGGGGCGAGATCACCACGCCGTTGCGGGCTTTGAGAGATATAATAACCTTAAACATAGTGGTGGATGTGGGATTCGTGGTAGGAATGATGGCGGCTACTACACCCATGGGCTCTGCTACTTCCAAGATTTTGTTTTTGCGATCCTCCCGAATGATGCCAACGGTGCGCAGGTCTCGAATGGATTCATAAAGGTCGCGCGTGCAGAACTGATTCTTTTTGACCTTATCAGGGACATTGCCGTAACCGGTTTCTTCAACGGCCCGTTGCGCTAACCGTTCAGAGGCTTGATAACCGGCTTCTGCCATGGCGGCAATGATTTTGTCCACTTCTGTCTGCGTGAACTCCTTGTAAACCAGTTGCGCCTCTTTGGCTTTATCGCAGAGATTTCGCACCTCCTGAATTGCCTGAAGATCTTTGTCCATACTTAGTCTATCCGTTGCCATAAGATCAGCGACTGTTTAGGATTAACATCGTTAATAAAGCAGCCGAATCTAAGAACGGTGGCTGAAATTTTAGGGTCTAAAAATAGGATATTATTTCTAAATTGTCAAGTAAAAAAGTGAAATCTAAGTAAAACCTCAGTTACGGAGAGGGAAACCCAAACCTACTGAGCTAGCCGCCTCCCCTTAGAACGTTTTTTAGAGAAGGCGCAGGGTGTCGGAGAGAAAAGAGCCCACCAGTGCCTCGACTGACTCACGAAATCAGAAATAGGGACAAAGCGGCCCTCAATGGTAGAGGGTTAGAAGTTTTACGGAAGAACATAGGGATGGCATGAGTCAACTCTCAGGCTCTTTTACCCCAGCGAAAATCATCTCACCCCGGTGGTTTTATTGGAAGATGATTTCGGTGGGGCTTCGATTTCGGTCCTGACTATAGGCATCGAGGAAGGTTTTTAGTTGTGTGAAGGGATCGCTGTGGGTCTTTCTCTTTAAGGTATAGAGTACGGTCATCAACACTTCGCGGGTTTTGGCTCCGGCGAGCAGCGGGGCGGCGGTGGAGCCAAACCTTTTCACTTCCTTGTTCTCAGGAAATTCCTTCTCCAAATCCTGAATATTTCTAAGCAGGTGAGCACAGCAGTATTGCATGGCACAGGGCACCGACTTATAGGCCTGGTAACGGTCAACCACCAAAATTCCAGGCAAGGACTCCTCGTCAAAGACCTCCTTGACCACTCGGGCTGAACGACTCTTTCGGAAACGAAAGATGCTGAGTTCCGGAGTAGCAAATAGCCAGGCATATTCGTTTTGTCCATCATTGCGCCAGCTAGTCTCATCGGCATGTTTGCGCCCCGCCTTACAAAGGAGCCGGCTACTCATACGCCCACCCCCAAGCGTCGACGGAAATCACGCACCAGCGGGTACACGTAGATGTCCTTGACCGCCACCCCATAGCGATTTTCCCGGTCATTGCGGCCCCGGCCCTGAGTCCGACCCACACAGAGCCAATTGGCCGCCCGATAGGAGATGCCTCGAAAGCGCTCCCCCTCCACAAAGCTCTCCAAAAGCACCACCTCTCGACCGTAATAAGCCTGCCAGTCGGCACCAATTCGACGACTATCGATCACCTCAATGGTCTCGCCAATAGCGTTCTGGACTTCAAGCGAGTAACCGGACTCAATTCCATTTGGATCAGGGTGGTAATCAACGATGGTGGCTACATCACCGCGGCGCAGTTTCTTCTCGGGGATATCACGTGCTAGAGCTACGCGCTGAAATAGCTCAAATTTTTGTCGAGTAGACATAATATAATCTCCTTCTTACGCCACAGTAATGGGTAAATCCAAGAAAGTCAAAGGTAGGGGTTTGCGATTCTGCCTCTTTGCGTTCTCTCGTTCATATCTGCCAAAACTCAGTACACGGGTCTTCTCGGCGTGTAGTTCCAGTTCAAATTTCGCAAAACGATCCCGTATCGCTTCGATGATTCGTTCCGCATCTTCCTTGTATTGAATTAGGCAAATATAATCGTCGGCAAATCTCACCAGATAGCATTTCCCTCTGGCGCGGGGCTTTACAACCTTCTCAAACCACAAATCAAGCACATAATGCAAATATACGTTGGAGAGGATTGGGCTTAGATTGCTTCCCTGGGGTGTCCCTTTGTCCGTGTTTACAAACACATTTCCATCTATATACCCTGCCTTGAGAAATCGCCTGATTAGCAGCAACAGTGAAGGGTCTTTAATCCTTCCCTCCAACTTACTCCGTCTATGCCACTGGCTTTGTCCCTGTCAAGCCTGTGG
>JBHIAW010000278.1:0-2990 GCA_046758765.1 bacterium | reverse complement strand
ATAGTCAAAAGCCAAAAAATATTCTCGACCATGCACTGACAACCAAAACCCATGATTTGTAATATTTAACACCTCAACTTCTGAAATGCTTTCGCCAACTTGCTTCGATTTCATCTCGTCTATCCTCCACAATTTTCCTGAGTTTTTTGATTTCTTTAATATTAAACTAACTATTTATTTTTTCAAGTCTATTGAATTCATTGTGGATATAACTTGCCAGTTCCAAGGTACTTTTAAATGTCTGCGCATCCACCCAATTGATTCTCTGATCCTTTCTAAACCAGGTCATCTGTCTTTTAGCATAATTCCTCGACTTTTGCTTGATTAAATCCAACATTTCGGAAGAATCTATGGTACCCTCTAAGAATAACAAAGCTTCCTTGTAGCCGACCGTTTGTAAAGCATTTAGACTGGAGCCATATCCTCGACTTCTTAATCCTTTGACTTCATCCAGAAAGCCATCAGTAAACATTTGGTCCACCCGGGATTCTATCTTAGAATAAAGTTTTCCACGCTCCAAAGTCAGGCCAAAAAATACTTGATGAAAGTTTGCGGGCTTGGGCTTGTTTTCCAAGAAGCTGGAAAATGGCTGACCGGTAATTTCAAACACTTCCAAGGCCCGCAGGATTCTCTGGGTATCGGTGGCATGGAGTCGGTTTGCCGTTACCGGGTCCACCGACTTTAACCGTTCATACATAACTGAAATGCCCTTCTCAGCAGCTCGTTTTTTGAGATCGCTTTTTACGTTTACATCAGACACTTTTGGCACAAAAAACCCGTCCACCAACGCACGAATGTATAAACCTGAGCCTCCCACAACAATGGGTTGTTTTCCCCGACTAAATATTTCTTCGATGCAATCCCGCGCTTCCCGACCGTATTGACCGGCGCTGTAATATTCATCAGGATATTTGATATCGATAAAATGATGGCGGACTTGCGCACGCTGGTCTTCAGTTGGCTTGGCCGTACCAATATCCATATATTTGTAAACTTGCCGCGAATCGGCTGACACAATTTCTGAATCCAAAAGCTTTGCCAATTGCAGCGACACTTCTGTCTTACCCACGGCGGTCGGACCTACAATCAGCAAAACTTTTTTATTCATAGTTACCTCTTGTAAATATTCTTCAAATATTTCAAAAAATCACTGTCCGTATTCAAAATCAAAGTAGTATTGTTATTATTTAGTGTAGTTTTATAGGTTTCGAGAGTCTGAATAAACGAATAAAAATCTGGATCTTTGTTGAAAGCGTTGGCATAAATTCTGGTAGCCTCGGCATCGGCTTTACCCTTGATTTCCTGCGCCGTACGGTAGGCTTCTGAGGTAATTCTTTGCAACTCCTTTTCTCGCTCTCCGTCAATTTCAGCCTTTCGTCCTTGCCCTTCTGAACGGAATCTTTCGGCAATGCGCTTGCGTTCCGATATCATGCGTTCGTATACTTTTTGCCGAACTTCTTCAATGTAATTAATTCGCTTAATACGGACATCCAGAAGTTCGATACCAAACTCAGGCATGGCTTCCGCAGCTTTTTTCAAAATCAAATCCGTAATCAGCTCACGTCCTTTTTCGATTTTTAGGTCCGCACCCACTATGCCAAAACCGCCTTGTTCTTCAATGGTGGACTTTAATTCTCGATTGCTATTGCGAACGGCTTCAATCAAAAAATTTTCGGAGACGAAATTACGTGTGGCACTGTCAATAATGTCGTCTAAGCGGCTTTGGGCCATTCTCTCATTGTTTACCGATTGATAGAATTTAAGGGGATCCACAATACGCCAGCGCGCAAACGTGTCTACCCAGAGATATTTTTTGTCAGAAGTAGGAATTTGATTCTCATCACCATCCCACTCAAGCACTCGCTTGTCAAACCTCTTCACCTCCTGAATAAACGGAAGTTTGAAATGCAATCCCGCTTCTTTTATGGGCTCTCCAATGGGTTCTCCAAACTGAAGAATGATCACCTGTTCGGTTTCATCAACCGTATAAACCGCAGCCATTAAAACAATGAATGCTACAACAGCAGCGACGATTCCTATTATAATCGATGTTTTCATTGTGTCCCCTCCTTTCTTGCAAATTGCAGCAGAGGAATGAGTCCTTTCTGCTGTTCATCAATCACGTAAATATTTTCTAATTTTGGCAAAATTTCCAGCATGGTTTCAAGGTAAAGCCTGCGCCGGGTCACATCTTGGGCCTTATTGTATTCCCGCCAAACAGCCAAAAATCTGTCGGCATCGCCTTTGGCTCGGTTGATTCGATTGGTAGCATAGCCTTCCGCTTGCCGGATAGTCTGTTCCGCCTGACCTTTGGCCTGCGGGATGACTTTGTTATAAGCTTCAAGAGCCTCGTTGATAATGCGCTCTTTTTCCTGCCTGGCTTCATTGACCTCATTGAAAGCCGGCTGCACAGGTACCGGTGGGTTTACATCCTGCAATTTAACGGTTACCACATCAATTCCGGTCTCGAAGCCATCCAGCAATTGTTGAGTAAGCTGTTGCGCTTGCGCTTCGATATCTTGACGACTCAGAACAATCACCTCATCGACACTATGGTCTCCCGCCACCAGCCGCATCACAGATTCGGAAACGTCGCGGAGTGTTTCTCCTACATTGCGCACATTAAATAGATACTGTACGGGATTTTTTATCCGATACTGGACGATCCACTCAACCACGGCTGAATTTAAATCTCCCGTCAGCATGAGTGATTCCTCATCATAGCTCCTAGGTGAATACTCTGTGCGGACCCCTGCTCTTATGGTGCGGAAACCAAATTCTTCTTTCAACACCCGCTGCACTTTGACTTTCTTAACGGTTTCCACGCCAAACGGTACCTTGAAATGCAGGCCCGGTTCGGTGGTGCGGACATACTTACCAAAGCGTTGAATCACCCCCACTTCATCAGCATCGATGGTGTAGAATGCGGAAAACAGCAACCAAAGCCCTATGATCCCTAAAACCCCCAAATAAATCCAGCCTTTGCGAAC
>JBHIAW010000277.1:0-3004 GCA_046758765.1 bacterium | reverse complement strand
TAAAAAGGCCAGTAATGGCCACCGGTGGGATGTGAGGATTATCTTTGATCTTTTCCGGATAGAACGAGTTGAAGCCATTGATGCCGCCGAAAAACATCTCACCACTTCTACTCTTGTAGTACGCGCCGCCGTTAAATTCGTTGCTTTGCAATCCATCTCTCTCTTCATAGTTTTTAAAAGTTTCAGTTTTTGGATTAAATTTTGACAGGCCCATATTGGTGCTAATCCAGAGGTTACCCTGATCATCTTCCAGGATACCGTAGACAAAATCATTAGCGAGGCCATCATCCTCGGTGTAGCGGATAAAGCTCGCATTAAGTCCGTTATTGACATCCTGGATCAGTTTATTTATTCCGCCTCCACCTGTTCCAATCCAGAGGCTCCCGGATCGGTCTTCATAAATGGTGAGAATGCAATTGTTGCTGAGGCTATTGGGATCATTTAGGTCATGGGTGTAGTGTGTAAATGTCAGAGCAGGTCTCTCGCTTTCGCTCGGGACAAGCTTATTGAGGCCTCCGGTAAAAGTTCCAATCCAAAGCACACCGCTTCTATCTTCATAGATCTTATAGACAAAATTGTCACTCAGGCTGTGCGGATTATTCGGTTCATGTTGGTAGTGAATGAATGTCGCTGTTTTCGGGTTATCGGCTCCGTCTGGAACAAGGCGATTCAAACCGCCGGTTCTGGTACCCACCCAGAAACTGCCTGAGTTGTCCTCAAGAATGGAATAGACTCTATTGCCAGCGAGGCTAAGAGGATTATTGGGGTCGAACTGGTAGTTTACGAATGTCGGAGGAGATCCGTCTTTGTCGCCCAGGAGAAACTTACTAAGTCCGCCTCCGTCCGTGCCTAGCCAAAACACGCCCTTTCGATCCCTATAAATGCACCTGACGTGATCGTGAGGCAGGCTATTGGGGTTATCAGGGTTGTTCAGGTAGTGAGAAAATTGTCCTGTCTTTCTATCAAACTTGTTGAGACCTCCAGCGCGCGTTCCAATCCAAAGGATGCCAGGCTCCTGTTCATAAAAAGACCAGGTATTGTTATCGGCTAAGCTGTTGGAGCGGTGAGGGTCATTTTGGCAAAGGGCAAATTTGTATTTATACTCGTTCAGCTTGCAGATTCCCCCGACGTCGGTTCCGATCCAAACTGTACCCGCTCTGTCTTCATAGATTGAGTAAACGTAATCAATGCTCAAGCTATTTGGATCATAGGGGTCATGACGGTAGTGACCAAAGCGCCCTTTTTTGACATCAAAATAATTGAGGCCACCGCCGTTAGTTCCGACCCAGAAAAACCCTTGAGTGGCATTATGGATAGCCCAGACCCTGTCATCACTCAAGCTGTTTGGGTCATGGGAGTTATGGCGATAACGTGTAAAGTTTGGGGAGCCATCATCGGTAAAAACGAGTTTATTGAGTCCGCCGCCGTCTGTTCCAATCCACAAAGCGCCTGTTGCGTCTTGATAAATGGACCGAACCGTATTATGACTCAGACTATTTGGATTCTTCGGATCGTGCGTGTAACGGGTGACATGACCTGTGGATGGGTCAAACCTGTTTAGACCTCCATTGCGTGTTCCAATCCATAGACTTCCTGAACGATCCCCAGCAATTGAAAGAATCCTATCGTCGCTTAAGCTGTGCGCATTAGCTGGGTCGTGGTTGTAATGGATGAATTTCGCGTGACCTCCATCGATATCGTTCGGGGCAGGTAAGATAAGCTTATTGAGTCCGCCGCCATCGGTGCCAATCCAGAGCACACCTGACGGCTCTTCATAAATGGACCAGACGTAGTCGCTGCTTATGCTGGTCAGGTCATGTGGGTCGTTTTGGTATCGAATGAAACGTTCCGCCCGGTCAAACTTGTTCAAGCCGCCGCCGTTTGTCGCGATCCAGAGCACACCCGATTGATCTTCATGAATGTCCCTGATGACATTGCCGCTTATGCTATTGACGTCATTGGGATCCAATTGATAAACCGTAAAACGATAACCATCGTATTTGTTCAGGCCATCTTCCGTTCCGAACCACATAAATCCATTGCTATCTTGCAGAACACATCGAACCGTGCTCTGCGAAAGTCCTTGTTCAATTGATATCTTTTCGAAGGTGAGATCCTTATCCTGCGCACGAAGATTGAAGGATAGACAAAAGGTGCTTGAGATTACTAAGAAAAAGAATCTAATCCATAGACTTCCGGCACTCACGTCCGGAATGACAGGACGACTTTCCGACCGGACTTCAAGAAAGGTTGTACGTTTCAAGATAGTCCTAATTTTCCCCTCACTCAAAGTTCCAAAAAAGCTTACCATAACTAATTAGTTTTCAATAATCTTAGATATGCCTTTGTTCGGCCTTCATATCTTAAAGCCTCATGCTTCTAATCTATTTTTTTGTGAAAATGATATATTCAACTAGTAATAAAAACAATGGAAAAGAAATACTCGCTAAATCTGAGTATCCAAACCAACAACGCTTTCTCCTTTGATTAGATTTAGCGCCCTAAATAATAGGAATACTATCATGCCTAATGAAAGAGTTTGAGGTATCCCAAAAATCCAAAATACTGTCGCTTTCATAATCAATCCCCTTTGACGTTTCAGTTATTTATTTACACCTAATGCGGCACCGTTCAGCGCCGCATTCTTCCCGAGCGAAGCGAGGGAAGAACGACGGCCTCAGCGGCAAAGGGGATTAAGTGCGCTTGACTGCGGTTCAAAAAGAAGCTCTGAGAGCACACTAAACCAACCCAGAGAACCAGCCCCCCTTTGTCCGCTGCAGGCATTGTTAACAGCTTAACCTGCTGATAAATTATAACATATGTAATTTGCACTTGAAATGACATTTAAAGGCTGTTAAAAGATTTTTTCCTTTTTTATCACTACGTCAGGCCACAACTCGGATTTTTCACTCGATACGACAGTTCTTTTCCCGTATAAATCAAGATAATTTTCTTTACGATATTTCTTCCAATTTTTATCTAATTCTTTAAATTGTTCTTCTGA
>JBHIAW010000276.1:0-3032 GCA_046758765.1 bacterium | reverse complement strand
TCGATATGTTGAAGCGCCTAAATTCTAAATTCGAATATCGAAATCCGAAACAATAGCAAAACTCAAAATTCAAATGTTCAAAACAATCTCGGCTCTTATGGGTTTTGGTCATTTCTGCTTTTGTTTTTGGGATTTGATTAGAATTTCGTGCTTAGTATTTAGGATTTCCTTTTCGCTTTACCTCGACGCTTGTCGGGGCTACCTTTTCGCAGCACTATCTGCGAAAAGGCTTAGGCCCTTACTTCGGCAGTGTAAAATAGAACGTGCTTCCATGACCCATTTTCGATTCAACCCATATGTTTCCTCCATACATCTCGACGATTTTTTTTACCAGGGTTAGACCGATACCGGTACTTTCAACTTTATCGCGCGGATTGAGGGTCTGAAAAATCTGGAAAATTTTCTTGAAATACTTTTTGTCAATTCCGGGTCCGTTATCTGCTACATGAAACTTCCAATAGCCGTCATCTTCGACGCAGCCAATCTTAATCTCCCCGTTTGGTTTATCCATATATTTTACAGCATTGCTTAATAAGTTCTGGAAAACTTGAGCAATACGAGTCTTCTCGCACCAAACCGAAGGTAATTCCGTTTCAACTTTAATTGTAATGTTATCGGTTGGGGCAATCATGTCCGTTACTTCAGTAACCACGTTATTTAGATTGACTTCACCTGACTCCTCCTTGATGCGCCCAACTCTTGAATATTGAAGGACCCCATCAATTAGATCGTGCATTCGCTTGACTCTGCCGATGAGCAAATTAATCTGTTCCTTACCTTCTTTATCAAATTTGTCTGCATAATCCGTTGCTATCCAATTTGCCAGTGAGCCAATGGCGCGCAGCGGTGCTTTCAAGTCGTGGGAAACGATGTAGGCAAAGTCCTTTAATTCTTGATTAACGTTTCTTAATTCCATAGCTTGTTTTTCTAGCAGTCTCTCCTTTCCTTGAAGTTCAAGTAATACCGTGCTCAGCTCGGTCATCTTGTGTTCAAGTTCGTTGGCTTGTTTTTCAAGGAGTTTCTTCTGTCGATAGAGTTCAATAAATACTTTCACCTTGCTTTTCAGAATTTCCGGTTCTAGAGGTTTGAAAAGATAATCCACTGCGCCTGATTCATAACCTTGAAATATATATTTATCCTCTTTGTTTATGGCAGTAAGAAAGATTATAGGGATGTTCTTAGTTTTTTCGATTCCCCTCATGAGCTCGGCTGTTTCAAAGCCATCCATGTCCGGCATCTGAACGTCTAACAGGACAAGAGCAAATTCTTGCTCCAGCAGTAACGCCAAAGCCTCATTACCGGATGTGGCTTTAATTAAGTTCAATTCAGAACTTTCCAATATGTTTTCTAAAGCAAATAAATTTTCCTTTTTATCATCTACAATAAGAATATTTATCTTTTCAATTTCATTCATGATTCTCCCCACTTTCAATTATTAACCGGGTGCAGATATTTAGAAGTTTATAAGGTTTCTTTTTGTGAATCATGGACTGTTTACGATTTTTTGAAGAAAAAGGGCAATCTGCTCAAGAGGCAGGACATGATCCACTTCAGTGGCGGCCATGGCTGCTTTAGGCATGGAGTCCACTTCAGCCGTTTTAGGGTCTTGAACAATGGTAAGACCGCCTCTTTCTTTTATTCGCTTCAGACCCTGGCTGCCATCGTGATTGGCACCAGTTAGAATGATCCCGATGAGGTTCGAACCATAGGCGTCCGCAGCGGTCTCAAACAGCACATCAATAGATGGCCTTGCATAATTGACCCGTTCGGAAATAGAGAGAGAAAATGTCTTATCTTCTTCTATCAGCAGGTGATAATTCGGCGGTGCTATATATACCATGCCAGCTTTTATGCTTTCTTTTTCATCGGCCTCTTTTACAGTAAGCTCAGATTTCTCATTTAAATAGCATGCCAAAAAATTGTCGGAATTAGGGTGCAGATGTTGTACAATAACAATAGATAGAAGAAAATCGCCTGGTAAGGCGGAAAGGATAATACGCAGGGATTCTGACCCCCCTGCAGAAACACCAATCACCACCATTTCAAACTTCGTTTTCATTCCTTTTTCCGATAGATTTTTTCTGCTGGTACCACCAATTCGAATTTGTCTGCATATTCTGAGAATTTGAGACTCTCTTTGCGACCCAGACAAAGAAATCCATTGCGGCAGAGACTGTCATAAAATAGTCCTAACACTCGATTCTGCAATTCCTTGTTGAAATATATAAGCACATTACGGCAATTTATTAGATTCATTTCACCAAATACCCCATCCGTTGCCAAGTTGTGATCGGTGAATACGATAATTTTTTTCAATGAACTGTCTATTATGGCTGATTCATATTTGGCTGTATAATAATCCGCAAACGATTCCAGGCCTCCGGCTTTTTGATAATTGAGGGTGTAATCTTTTAAGCGGTCTATTGGATATATTCCCTCTTTTGCCTTTTGGAGGACGACCTCGTTGAAATCCGTTGCGTAAATCTGCGCCCTTTCATACAGTCCTTCTTCTTTTAGCAAAATGGCCATAGAATAGACTTCTTCACCGGTTGCACACCCAGCATGCCAAATTTTTATGAATGGATAAGTCTTTAAAATCGGGATGACTTCTTTCCTGAGAGCTTTGAAAAATGATGGATCGCGAAACATCTCAGTCACAGTAATGGAAAGGTCTATCAGTAAGGTTTCAAAAAAGTCCTTGTCGTAAAGAATTCGATGCTGCATTTCGGAAAGACTGGTCATTTCAGCGATAGAACGCCGGCGTAGTATTCTCCGTTTTACATGTGCTTTCCCATAATTTCTAAAATCGTAACCATATTTGAGGAATATAGCTTCGAGGATTAACTGGATTTCTATATTTTGGTTTTCTGCATTCACTTATGGTCCTTTGTTCTTTGTTTTTGTCTGTTATCCTTGGATTACTGCAAAATACAAAATTTAAACAAAAGGCAGGCTTCGGCACTGCCTACTGTCAACTGCTTACTGCTTACTGTCAATTGACTCCTAACTAGTGATTGACCGAAAACTCGATT
>JBHIAW010000275.1:0-3041 GCA_046758765.1 bacterium | reverse complement strand
CCAGTTCCACAACTTTGTTTGTTAGAAATTTCCGACGTTCATAATCGGAATATTGGAAGGCGTCATCAAGAATGAGAAACATACTATCTTTACCCATTATTCTGGTGCTAAAACCGATTCGGAGCGCCAACAGAACCTGTTCCTGAGCACCGGTACTGAGTTCTGATAGGTAAAAATTATCAAATGGATCAGATACCACCAACTTCTCGCCATCCAAATCGAGGCTTTGGTAACGATTGGTGAGTTGAAAAAGGGGTTGTTCGACTTCTTTAGATTTGAGACCAGCTAAGATTTTAGTATCCTCGGCTTTTCTGAGTTCTTGAACTATCTCATGAACCGCTATTTTGCCAATGACTTCGGCTGTTCTAAGTTTGTAGTCTTTGAGGATTGCCTCTCGTCTTTCACGCAGATTATTGATGAGCGTTTCCCAGTTAACGGAGATGGTATCGCCAGTTTGCTGGCAAATTAACTGTTTGAGGCTTGCAAGCTTTCGGGTTTCATCGTCAATTTGTCCTTGAATTTGCTTGAGCTTTTCCTCAAGTGCGTCAAGTTGCTGTTTACTGTATTCGATCTCTGAAGGCTCAGATTTATAGTCTGATGGATCCACGGCAAGTTGAGCTTGATAAAGTTCTTTTTCGCGAATTTTGCTTTCCAAGTTCCTAAATCTACTGTCTAAATCCCGAAGCACTTGATCCCAGGTCTCAGGTTCTTTTTGTTGTCCTGTAAGCTCCTTAATTAGTTCTGAAATTTTGAGCCTAAGAGAATTCAATTCATCAGAATCAGCCATCAATTGTTTTTTTAACAACCGTCCGGTGTTATAGTCCTCCTCCATTTGATGGAGCGTTTCCAAAATTAGGGGTAAGCCAGTTAATTCTTGTTGGAAACGGCTTTTAAATTCGCCTTGCAATTTCGCGACCTCTTCATTTTCAGCTACGCGTCGGGCCTGCACTCGAATCTTTCGAATATAGAGAAATCCAAATAAAATGACACTAGCAAGAGCCAAAGCAGCGGGATAGGGTAGTCTTAGAAAAGTCAAGAGCCCAGCTAAAATGACCATGATTAGCGCAAGAATTAGAAAAATAGGTCGAGGTCCCCGGATTTCTTCCTTCAAAAAATGTTGATAAACCTCATGGGCATTTCTAAGCCATTCATAGTGACGACTCCTGTTCTCGGCTTGCTTTTGTGTTTCTTGCTTTTTCCTATATTCTGCAATTTTTTGCTTGTATAGAGTAAGGTTGTCCCTTACTGCTTGCAATTTCTCAATAGCAATGTGACTCTTTGCATCGTGTAGATGCTGAATCTCTTGATTTATCTTAAAAGCGAGAAATCGTTTAGCATGTAATTGTTGACTGATGAGTTCTTGAATTTGTTGTTTTTCTTCCTCAAGAATTGTTCGTTGGCCTCCGGAGTACCCCTTATCTAATTGCTCAAATAAGTTGTCTATTTTTGTGAGATTCTTTTCGAGATTCTCTCTAGTGCTAATTTCTCCTCTTTTAGGCCCAATGATGAGATTGTTTTCAATTTTGGATTCTTGAAGGGTCTTAGAAATTCTATTTTCGATATTGTCGAGGATTTCTTTACTTGAAAGATACCGCTTCAAAATAGCCTTGTCCGCACCCCCGTCAACATTGGCAATTTCTACCTCTGCCCCTTTGACCACCAGCAGTTTTGAAAAGTCATGCGGTAGTCCGGTTTGGGTCTGCCCCCAAAAGTCCTCCAGTTTCTTTGAAGAGGCGGGGTAAAAGTCTATTGGTGCATTTGTTAATCCTTCAACGGTAACTTTGCCTCTTCCAATTTGCTCTCTAAGCTGCCACAAGCGAGGATTTCTAAAAAGCGAGCGAATCATAAACTCAACCAAATAAGTTTTGCCTTTCTCATTGCGTCCATATATCAGATTGAAAATCCCTAATTCAAGTGAGAACTGAGTGATTGGCCCAAGATTTTGAATATTAATCTCTTTGATATGTACTGGCATGGTCAATCCCCATAAATGACGTGAAGAGCTTGCAGCAAGATTTGATCTTTATCCGGCTGTTCATGGTTAATTGCCCAGTCAAGCTTCTTAATCCATTCAGCCGCACGATGGGCGATTTCGGCGCGTTCTATGTCGTCAGAAATGGAGACCTCAGAAATATCTGGTTGGCGATTCTGGTAAAAATCATATTCGCGGAGACACTCTTCGACGGTTTCTAACAACGTCCTTTTATTGGAAGTGTAGCCGCGAACCTTGAATTGGAGTCGGACCTTTGATTTTTCACTTTCTTTCAAGCCCCAATTTTTGATCTTAGCTTCGATTTGCTCTTTAATATATGCGCTTTCATCTGGGAGAGGAAGAATAATCAAAGACTCGTTAAAAAAGATAAAATCCGAATCCACAATCTGAGGCTTGATGGTGCCACTCTCTGCATCAATAACCAAAAATCGCCGGCGACCTGTTTCGGTAATATCCAGGCCACAGGGTGATCCCACGTAATGTACACTGCCGCTGTCCATAGCTTTGTGAATATGGCCAAGCACAACCTGGGCCGGTTTGAAGTTTTCTAAATCTGTTCTGGTGAGCGGCATGTACACACCGGGTTCCATGGGATTGGGTTCCTGCAATCCTTCCGACCAGTCTCCATGTCCAATCAGGACCCAGTCATTTGGAGTGAGCTGTGATGCCAAGCCAGAAATTTCTTCACCCATGGTTCGGTCTTTTTTATAAGGCAAGAAAATAAATTTAAGACCATTTGAGTCAAAAGTGAGGATTTTGGGTTCCGTAATTATCTCAACATTTTCAGCAGTGACTGATTGGTTGTTTAAACGCGCATCGTGATTGCCAGGAATGAGGAGAAACTGGATTCGTTGGTATTTTGGGTTTTTACAGAAATTATCAAATTCTGCATAATTGCGGCTGCCTTCATCGAACAGATCGCCCGCGATAATAATCTTGTCGATGCGGGCACTTAACATCTGCTCAAGAATATTATCAAGGGCATGAAAACGTTCCGGGTGCTCTTGGTGTGAGGTTAGATGAAGATCTGCAGTTATGGCTAATTTCA
>JBHIAW010000274.1:0-3095 GCA_046758765.1 bacterium | reverse complement strand
AAGAACACGCACGAGAAAAGGGTCACATCTTAACTCAGGTGGCTTTTTAATTATAAAAAATAGCTGGAATGACCTCAAAAGGATTGCAAGGAGAAATCAAACAATCTACTTACACATTTCGACAGAGAATAGGATTATACTTAGGCATTCCGATTTTTGTATTTATTCTGCTGTTATTACCCAAACCATCCGGACTTTCCCCAGAAGGACACAAAACATTAGCGGTAGCATTTCTTATGGCATGGTGGTGGATTACAGAAGCTCTGCCTATTGCGGCAACGGCCTTGATTCCTTTGGCCTTTTTTCCTATCCTTGGCATCATGAATCATAAAGAAGTTGCTCCCAATTATGCCGACAGCAATATAATGTTACTCATGGGCGGCTTTTTCTTAGCGGTGACCATGCAGAAATGGGGTCTACACAAACGTTTGGCTCTGAGAATTGTGCACATCATCGGCACCAGTCCAGGTCGTGTGATCTTAGGCTTCATGACCGCAACTGCTTTTATTTCCATGTGGATTTCCAATACTTCTACCACTTTGATGATGTATCCTATCGCTCTTGCTGTGGTACTTCATTTTTCCGAATTAGAAAAAGCAAAAAACGATGAAATCTCTAAAGGTATTGACCCGAATATTCAGACTGCTTTGATGCTCGGAATCGCATACTCTGCCAGCGTGGGAGGTATCGGAACGTTAATTGGTACCCCGCCCAACGTGATTTTTGCTGGAGCCGTGTCCTCTCTTTATCCCAAGGCCCCTTCTGTGGAATTTTTCCGGTGGATGCTCATTGGAATCCCCCTGGTAGTGATTTTCATCCCACTAATATGGATTTGTTTGACACGAATAGTCTTCCCAATATCCCTTAAAGAACTGGCAGGAGGTCGAAAATATATTTCGGCGCAGTTGCAACAACTGGGAAGAATTAGCCGTGGAGAGCGATTGACTCTATTTGTATTTCTCGTAACAGCATTTGGGTGGATTTTCCGCCGTGATATTAATTTAGGTCTCTTTACTATCCCTGGATGGTCCAATTTGCTCGGTATTGCCCATTGGGTTAGCGATACCACCGTAGCTATTTTTGCAGCCCTTCTGATGTTTGCCGTTCCTGTGAATTGGCACAAAGGGGAATTTCTTTTGGACTGGAAATGGGCTGTTAAAATCCCTTGGGGAATCCTAATCTTATTTGGAGGGGGAATTGCGTTGGCTAAAGCATTTCAGACCACAGGATTGGCCACCTGGATCGGTTCAAATTTAACTATGTTAAGCAAGATTCCCGTGGTAGTTATGATTCTAATTGTCTGTCTTATGCTGACTTTTCTTACTGAGGTCACCTCTAACACCGCAATGACGACTCTTTTCATGCCGATTCTAGCAGCAACGGCCTTGGCTATGAACACCCATCCCTTTTTACTTATGATTCCTGCTACCATGTCAGCCTCCTGTGCTTTTATGCTTCCCGTAGCCACGCCCCCTAACGCCGTTATTTTTGGCTCTGGTCATGTTACCATATCCGACATGGCTAAGGCTGGCATTGTTTTGAACTTAATTGGAGCAATTTTGATCACTGGGTTAGTGTACCTGTTGGCAATTCCTATATTTGGAATAACCCCAGGTTCTTTGCCTAATTGGGTTCAGTAATAAATCAAGTTCAATGAAATGGTCATAATATTTGTTGAAAATAAACCTTGAGGAGGAGATTATGTCTGAATACATCAAAGAATTAATGGCAAAAATTAAGGCAAAAGATCCTAACGAACCTGAATTTCATCAAGCAGTTGAAGAGGTGGCAGAATCTCTGGCTCTGGTTTTCGAACGACACCCTGAATATCGTTCTGCTAAGATTCTGGAAAGAATAATTGAACCCGAGCGAATAATTATGTTTCGAGTCCCTTGGATGGACGATCAGGGAGAAATTCATGTTAATCGCGGTTATCGAATCGAGATGAACAGTGCCATTGGACCTTACAAAGGTGGGTTGCGATTCCATCCTTCAGTGAATCTAGGAATCTTAAAATTTTTGGCCTTCGAGCAGGTTTTTAAGAATAGTCTTACCACCTTGCCTATGGGAGGCGCTAAAGGCGGTTCTGATTTCGATCCCAAGGGTAAAAGTGATAATGAAGTGATGCGTTTTTGTCAAAGTTTTATGAATGAATTGTTTCGGCATATTGGACCCAACACCGACGTACCCGCAGGTGATATAGGCGTGGGCGCTCGCGAAATTGGCTATTTGTTTGGCCATTATAAAAAATTAAGAAATGAATTTACTGGTGTTCTTACTGGCAAGGGGCTAAACTGGGGCGGATCGCTCATTCGTCCAGAAGCCACGGGTTATGGTGCAGTTTATTTTGCTGCGGAAATGTTAGCGACAAGAGGCGAGACCCTTGAAGGTAAAACCTGCCTGGTATCGGGCAGCGGAAATGTGGCTCAGCATACCGTCGAAAAAATTAATCAACTTGGCGGGAAAGTCGTGACTTTATCAGATTCGAATGGATATATTTACGATGAAGAAGGCATCTCCCCAGAAAAACTAGAATTTGTGAAGGACTTAAAAAATATACGCCGAGGTAGGATTAAAGAATATGCAGAAAAATATCGTAATGTCGTTTATACGCCAGCGGACCCAACCTTAGATCATAATCCCTTATGGAATCATAAAGCAAATTGTGCATTGCCCAGTGCCACTCAAAATGAAATCAACGAAAAGGATGCCCAAAATCTCCTTAAAAACGGTGTGTATGTTGTGTCCGAAGGTGCCAATATGCCAACTACCCTCGAAGGTGTAAAACTCTTTTTGGAATCAGGCATTCTTTATGGGCCAGCCAAAGCGGCCAATGCGGGTGGAGTTGCGGTTTCAGGATTGGAAATGTCCCAGAACAGCATGCGATTGCTCTGGTCAAGAGAAGAAGTGGACCAACGCCTGCAACAAATCATGCAAAGCATCCACAAGACGTGCGTTGACCTGGCTGAAAGATTTGCCACACCTGGAAATTACGTAAATGGTGCAAATATTGGCGGTTTCCTTAAGGTAGCCGATGCCATGCTGGACCAGGGGGTTGTGTAATTCCACTGAGAAACGGGAGTGCTTGAAGCAGC
>JBHIAW010000273.1:0-3111 GCA_046758765.1 bacterium | reverse complement strand
CTTTATTGGGTATTTCCTTAATGGAGTCCAATCCTTCAGGTAGTGGAAGCACGTACCGGACGGGCTGAACCGTGCCATCCTTTTTGACCGTTCTTTCCACATATTTACATTTTAGCACCGAGTGTTCAATCCAAACATCGTCTTCAATAATACTGCCGAAAATATAAGAAGTCCCCTTAATGACTACATTATTCCCAATGCGTGTGGGAAATTCATCACTCCCTGTCATATTGACACTGGATTCGATTTGACAGTTTTCACCAATTTCCAGATTACCTTTAATAATATCCCCTTGATAGATTTCCGAATTGCGGCCTATGTGCATGGTTTGGTGGGGATAGGTTGAAAGGTGAACATTTTCCTGAATGCGGACTCGCTCACTTAGAATAACCTTTCCGGAAAGATACGCATGATTTTTTATTTGCACCTCTTTGTTCAATTGAACACCTTTACCAATATATACACCTTTACCAACAAAAATATCTAATGGGGCACATTTTTTATCTAATTCGTTAATTTGTTCCACAACCTCATCTGCTATGAAAAAATCATCTTTATCTTGAATTGTGATGATATCTTTCAATTTTTCATAAACGCTTTCCCGAGCGATATTTTCCATCTCTTTTAAGACACTCTTTACATTAAAACCTAATACGGTTCGATTGTCGCTTACTTCAGAAGCTTTTACAGTCAAATCATTTTGGTTAAAAATGCTGATGAGGTCGGTTACGTAGAATTCTCTTTGAACATTGTCAGCTTTTAAATGGGTAATGTAAGCTTGTAATTTCTCTGCCTTAAATGCATAGATGCCAGTATTGAACTCTCTCATATTTAAAAGGTCGTCTTTAGAAAAGCCATAGGTACGCCCCTTGTAACCCACTCGGTAAGATCCATTTGGCTTTAAAGCCTCTATATCCTTATGTTCTTTAATTTCAATCACCTTACCAACTTCATCGCCAGAGCTTCGGCCAGCAATATCTTTAGCAGGCACTCTTAAAATTCTGCCATAGTAATTATTGGCTGGATTTCCCTCATACAAGCCCGTCAGCACCATCATATCACAAGAATTTTCAAGAAAATCAGCTTTAAATTTTTGTACGGCTGCTGGGTTTAACAAGCCCATATCGCCAGGGAAAATATAGATATTCCCCGCAAACTCTCCATTGGGGATTGCTTCAAGAGCTGTTTTCACGGCATCGCCTGTACCATTTTGTTCGGCCTGGAACACGAAAACACGATGGTTGTCTTTCCCAACAGCTTCTGCTACTTCTTTGGCTTTGATCCCTACAACGATTATCTGATTATCACTTTCGAGACCTTTTTTTGCCGAATTGGAAACCCTGACCACAGTGGGTACTCCCCAGACTTCATGAAGCATCTTGGAGGTCACAGATTTAATGCGCTTGCCATGGCCAGCCGCCAAAATAATGGCTAAGCTATCAGAAGTTAAATCAAGATTCGAACTTAAAGATTGTAAATAATCAAGCATTTCAGAAATTGTTTTTGTAGAGTGTATAATAACAAAATTAGGTGATATTAAACAGCGATTCTTTCATCAAATGAATCAACTTCAGTAGAATGTTGTTCTGCAAACCATAAATCTAATTTAGCCTGCATATATAACCAACTTTCTGGCGTTGTTCCTGTAGCCTTCCCAACTCGAACCGCCATTTCCGGGCTCATTGCTGATTTACAATTCAGTAATAATGATAATGTTTTTCTAGTTACTCCAAGTCTTTTCGACGCTTCTGTTACAGTTAAACCAAGTGGTTTCAACACATCTTCTCGTAATACTTCACCAGGATGAGTAGGTCTTCTATTCACTCTCATAATATAACGAACCAATAGCTGATAACTCAATTACTGACTTCTCAGATCGATTTAATGCTTCCTCCAAGAATTGAAGCGTCTTCTCAATATACTCCTTTTCGACTGAAATTTCTTCATAAGTCTATCCATAAATCTTTACCGCTTGCTTTTCAACCAATTCCGTAAATCGTGACTTTTTCGACAGATTTACTATATCCACAGGTTTTGACACATACCTCAGCAATTTACCATAAAATTCAAAGAATAGCAGAGGCGAAACCCCTCTGACAGCTAAATCAATATCGTTTGCCTCTCTTTCATTATCAAGCGAAGAGCCAAATAGATAAATCTCCTTAACATTAAATTTCTTTGCATAGGAAATAATAATCTCTTTATCTTTTTCACTAATCATGTTTTTAACCTTTTTTCTGTAAATATACACAATTTTACTGCTTTATTCAAATCACACAACCGCAAAATTTAGCCTGCAATTTTTGCTGATTCGTAGTTCACGGGTAAAAGCCGTTCGAGATTTACTTGTTTTGAAGATGTTCTTGAAGATAGCTCCATGAGACTATCGAAGTGTAATCTTTTAATGTAGTCGATCTTGACAGCAAGAACCAATCAATTTAATGATGAATTTTCTTTACCCTCTTGTTATCAAAAGTGTAATAGTCAATTCCCTCAGTTTTAACCCGAATAACCTTGCCCATTCGCTTAGCTTTTGTACTAAACTCTGAACGGCGTAATAACGACCTTAACGCCCTTGGAATCTCTTTTGCACGTGAATCGGGCAAACCAAAGCAAATGATGCAAAACCGCTTGTCTATAGTCACTTTTCGCCAAAAATCGGTTTCATTAATTGTCACAAATACAGGCTGCTTTTGCTTCCGAAGTAACTCGGGAATAGAGTCATCTTTTATCACTGTATTTGGACGCAAATCAGCAATGAACTGGACAGTACCGCGGTACCACTTTGCTATTTCCACTTCGAGGTTACGTCCCATCAACTGTTCATCCAAAACAATCATCAAGCTGGCTCTAATTCGGGCAAGGCTCTGATGAACTCAGACGTAACCAGTTTCTGTGCTTCAATAATTGCTTCACGGGAGACTTTGCCTCGATATCCCTTAACAATCTCATCAATAGTTTCACCTGCTGCCAAACGGTCAAGTGTTCCCGCAATTTCTATACGGGTATACTTGAAGGTTGGACGTCCACCGCAAACTCCAACTGCTCGTACAACGTGTTCCCCAAGTGGATAGTATTGGTAAGGTTCTCCTTCGATAATTTCAGTAATAA
>JBHIAW010000272.1:0-3112 GCA_046758765.1 bacterium | reverse complement strand
GACTCGCTTTCCGGCGACGTCGGGCACCTTTTTTATGTTACCCATCAAAAGCTACTCATCAAAAGCTGACCTTCTCAAAGAAGGTCAGCTTTTTCGGTGTGACGGGCTTAATCGTAGCCATATCTATTCATCTTGTAGCGGAGGGCGCGATAGGTTATTCCCAGCATTTCAGCCGCCGCCGTACGATTGCCATGCGTCTCCTCCAGCGCCCGAGCAATGAGATACTTCTCAATTTCTTTGAAATTTTCGGACAAACGCAGATTTGCACCAAACGGACGTTCTGGTGGGAGGTGGCCATCTTGAAAGAGGTGGGGTAAAAATTGCTTAGAGTCGATCCAGGGCCCGTCCACCATAATCACGGCTCTTTCAATCAGATGCTCCAACTCTCGCACATTGCCAGGCCAGGAATAGCTCATCAACAAAAGCATGGCTTGTGTGGTCAATCCCTTGATGGTCTTGTTTGTTTCACGACTGTACTTTTTCACGAAATGTTCGGCCAGCAGCGGAATATCGTCTTTCCGCTCTTGCAAGGGCGGCAAATAAATCGGCACCACATTGAGCCTGTAATACAAATCCTCCCTGAAATTCTGCTTTTTTACTTCCTCATAAAGGTCTTTATTGCTTGCTACTATAACCCGAACGTCGGCCTTAATGGTCTCGTTACCTCCGACCCGTTCAAATTCCCTGTCTTGTAAGAAGCGCAGTAAGCCGATCTGAACACGCGGACCGATATCGGCAACATCGTCGATAAACAAGGTGCCTTTGTTGGCGGCCTCAAACCGGCCCAGTTTTCTGGTGTAAGCTCCGGTGAAGGCGCCCCTCTCGTGCCCAAAAAGCTCGCTGGCCAGCAGGCTTTCAGTAATAGAGGCGCTGGCGAGAGTAACAAACGGGCCATCTCTACGGGCACTGTTATAATGAATGGCTTTCGCCACCAGTTCTTTTCCCGTGCCGCTTTGGCCGAGAATCAAAACCGTAGCATTGGTCTTCGCTACTTTCTGGATTTGGCTGTACACCTCTTGCATTTGCCGACTCTTGCCAATGATGTTGCCAAAGCAATATCTGGAGCGCAGCTCTTTCCGAAGCGAACTGACTTCGTTGAGCAGTCTTTGCTTTTCCAGAGCTTTTTCCAGACACAAGAGCAGCACGTCAACATCTAACGGCTTGGTCAGATAGTCGAAGACCCCGCGCTTCATGGCTTCTACCGCTTCTTTGACCGTGCCGTAGGCGGTCATGACAACAACTTGGGCGTGAGGGGCTTTCAGCGACAAGACGTCAATCAATGGCATAGCCGAAACCCCTCTCATTTTCATGTCGGTAAGGATCAGGTCCACTGAAGACTCTTCCAGATAATCAACTGCCTTGGCCCCATTCTCTACCGCATAAACATCAAATCCATACCTTTTCAAAAGATCAGCCAGGCCTTGTCGCAGATGATTCTCATCTTCGATGATTAAGATGCTGCCTTTTTCAGTTATGATTTTCTGTTCTCTGTACATTGGCATTGCCCTTCTTGATAGGTAACCAAACCGAGACGCACGTGCCCTTGTTCGTCTCACTTTCTATTTCAATTTTGCCGCCATGCTGCCCGATAACCCAGGATACAAATGAAAGTCCGATTCCCAAGCCATCTGGCTTGGTTGTAAAATAGAGGTCAAAAATATGATCCAGATTTTCAGGAGATATGCCGCGACCTGTGTCCCACACTTTGACTTGGCTCCAATCACCTTCCTGCCGGATTTCGATGGTCAACTTACCGGAGGCTGGCATGGCTTCCACAGCGTTTTGCACCAGGTTGCAAAAAGCATGAGAAAGCTGTTCCCGGTCACACTCGATGCAGGTGCCATGCGATTGAAAGTTTTCTACCACCTCAATTTTCTTCTCTTGCAAAAGCTCCCGACACCTTTCTAAAGCGGCATTCAGAATATCATCAAGATGACAAAAATCTGTACTCGCCTCTATTTTCTTCGGTAGCACGGAGCGCACAAAATTGTCCACCAGCCGATCCAACCGTTCGCTCTCTGATGAGATCATCAAGAGGTATTTTTCACATTCTTCGCACTTCCCAGCGCTCATGCGGATTTGGTCTTCGAGATTTCTCAAGTTGACACCGATAGACGCCAGTGGATTCCTAATTGCGTGGGCCAGTCCGGCCGCCATTTGACTGACCGCGGCCATTTTTTCAGAAACCACCAGCCGCCGTTCAAGGCGCTTCTTCTCCCGAAGGTCCTCAACAATCAGCACAATGCCCTGGCCTTTATGGTCTCCTTCCTCAATTCTGCTCAGCACCACCGATACCGGAATTTGCCCTCCCCGCTTTGTTATCATGGCGGCCTCTGCAATGGTCTCTTCCTTATTGTCGGATTGAGCTCGCTCAAGGGCCTCTCGAATCTTCTGGCCATCCTGAAACAGCCTGAGAATCTCCATGCCAATGGCGTCTTTCGCGGCATAGCCCGTCATCGACTCACCCTGGCGGTTGAAGCTGCAAATTAAACCCTCTTGGTCAACCGCTATGATGGCATTGGGTGAACTATCCAGTATACTGGCTTGGTAGTTCTTGAGACTGACTAGATGTCTGTTGGACTCTTCCAGCTTTTGATGGGATTTGATGACTGTTTCGAACAGGAAATTCAACAGAACAATTAGGAGCAAGGTAGTTGGCAACATTTCATTGAAAAGAAGAGTCTGGCTAGGTAGCAGAAAGAAATGTTCTAATAATTCCCAGCTCCACAAGATCAAAACTACCAGACCAATCGTAAAAAGCTTGAGCCTCTTGAGGTTTTTGGTTTCTAATAACGTGATAACCATCTCGAGCCGGTTAAAAGCAAAATAGCATCAATATTAATTGACTGCACGGTTCAAGAACCCGGCTTGGTCGTGTCAGGGAGTGCAGCAAAATAGGTACTCTTTCCCATCAAAGTGTTTACAAATAATGTGCCAAAGGGTTCTATTTATCTCCTTAAATTCTTCAAAAATGGCCGAAAACATGTATATTACATAAACCATGCTGAGTAATCTCGTTACGTAAAACCTCAGTCTTGGTCAGGAAAATGTCGTTCGCAAGTTAACAGAGGGTGTGAAAAGTACAATCGAGACGTTCCTAAGCTCAGCAACA
>JBHIAW010000271.1:0-3142 GCA_046758765.1 bacterium | reverse complement strand
TTTGCTTTTGTGCGGGAGTGAGGCTATTTAGAATGGTGAAAGCGGCCCGGGCTTTATAGGAACCCGTGACTTGCAGATTTTCAGTCTTAAGGTATACGGATGCGCCTAATTCCTTGGTAAGACCGTGTGAAAACAAAAGGGGGGTACGAACAATTGCCTGCGGGAGATTCTTCTGTACTTCTCTAATTTCATCTAAAGTCACCATCATGAATCATCTGGACTTTGAATCTAATGCTTTGGAAATTTCTACCTTAGAGAATTCTACATGAATGTTAGGATCCGCATACAGGCCAACCCGTCCCTTGATGGTTTCGTAGCCATAACATACTCGAAGACGTTTCCCATTAGCGTAGAGTATCATGTATGGTCCTTGACATTTTACTCCAAACTCGATATTCCGAAGATTGTTAAGGGAGTCTGCTTCGGCAGGGATCGAAAAAATTAGCTCCTTTCTGAAATTCGAATACTTTTGCAGTAGCAACTGCTTTTGTCCAGATACGGAGAACAAATAGAAGGTCTCGTAAGGACTTTCATCGTACGTTTTATAGCCTACGATTATGCCATATCTTCCTTTCAGACTATTGCCTGAGACTTCTGCATTTGCTCGCATATTAAAGTCTGCCAATGCATTTCGGTACAGAACTTTCTTTATGTTTGGACTGTCCAAGAAAATGATTCTGTCTTGCTTTGCTTCATAGTCTCGTTTTGTCAGATGCTGAAGATTCCATTCATCACTCTGCAATCCTCTTAAAATGTCTAATCTTCCGACACTTGAGAAGTTTTTAGCGATGAATTGGCTCGTCAGTGAACTGTCCGAATTGATTTTGTGTTCATCTTGGCCCACAGCTAAATTATTCGAAGATGTTACGGGCTTAAACTTTTTTTTAGATTCCGAAATCCTCTTCTCAAGAGCCTCGTTAGTAGGTTGTAATTGCGCCGCCTTTTGGTAGAACTCTAGTGCTTTCTCATAATAAGCCTTTTGATAAAACAAATCACCCTGATTCTTATAGGCTTCGGCAATCTGATCAATACCATAAATTGTACCCAAGTGCATGGGGCCTGACTGCAAAACCGCCTGATATATTGTCAACGCGCTATCCAATTTACCTGCATGAAACAATCTATTTGCCTCCGCTATCATATTTGCTTTTGCGTTCTCGGCCATTCTTTGTTCAAATGGATTTGGCTGCTTTACGAACACGTCTCCATCTTGCAAATGGAGCAACTCTAATAGCTGAACCTTCTGAATTGGTAGCTTAACATTGGCGCTGTATAAAACAAAAGCAGCAACTCCAAGAATCAATGGGAGACCTGCATATAGCCGGCGAATCCTTTTTGTTAATGCTAATTTTGGAGTGATACGTGTTGCCCAAGAATGTTTATGAGGAACGGAGTTAATTCGAATTACTTGAATATTGACATTATCCGTACAACCTGATTTTGCTGCATAACGAATCAGCTTTGTACAGGCCTGTTTTGGAGTATTTGACAGGACTACATCTTTGATTTTCTGAGCATCAACATTTACCAAGCCATGGGTGCACAAAAGATAGCTATCATCTGTTTTAAACGGTATAGTACGGTTTATGTCGATATGGACAGACGGTTCTAACCCTAATGCAAGATTTAGCTTAGAACGTTTCTGTGTTTTGCCCACTAAGGCATTACTACTGGTAAGTTTCTCAATTTTACGAGATGTGATACGATAGGCTCGGTTGTCTCCAATATGTGCTAGACACACGCGTTCTTTGGTCAAGACTAAGGCCGTGCAGCTTATGCCCAATTTCTGACTGCGACCGTTTTGATTAAAGAGTTCATGGAGCAGTGTATTTACCTCTTTAAAAGCCTTCCTCAGACTTGTAACAATGTCAATTGACGGATCCGAATAATAAATCTGATTAACGATGTTAACTACCATTTCACTGGCTTGTCTGCCTTCCGCGTGTCCATTAATGCCGCTGGCGAGAACAAAAATCTGGCCTTTGGAGGTCAAATGGTCTCGTGGGAATTGACCGTCATAGTCTTGCTTTTGTGGCTGCTGAAATCTTTTATGAGAATAAATACTAAAACTAATAATCGTCTTGCGTCTTTTCTTCCGCCGTTGCATCCAAGTTCTACCTAATATACAGTATTACCAATTAATCTTCGTTTATTTTGCAAAAAATTGTGTGCCAACCTAATCACAGTTTTACCACGCCAAGTCATTAAGTCATTCAAGTCATTTGCCTTCGGCGTCATTATTGAAAGGTGCGAAATTAATTTTTCAATTTTCAATTTGCAATTGCGGCTGCGCCGCGCTGAGCTTCATGTTGCCTACTCCCCAATTACCTTCACCAATACCCGCTTTTTCCGCCGACCATCAAACTCGGCATAGTATATTTGCTCCCAGGGACCAAAATCCAACTTTCCGTTAGTTATGGCTACGACCACTTCCCGGCCCATAATTTGTCGCTTGAGGTGAGCGTCGCCGTTGTCCTCGCCGGTGCGGTTATGGCGGTATTTAGAGATAGGCTCGTGGGGCGCAAGCTGTTCCAACCAGTCATCATAGTCTTGGATGAGACCACTCTCGGCATCGTTGATATACACACTAGCGGTAATGTGCATGGCGTTGACCAAACAAAGGCCTTCCTGTACCCCACTCTTTTTGACTAATTCTTCGACTTTGTCTGTCATGTTTATATAATCCCGGCGATTAGGCGTATTGAACCAGAGGTATTCGGTCAAGGATTTCATTTCTTTCCTCCAAGAGTCTTCTCAAGTTCTTAATTGGATCTCTAAATGGCAAGCTTCTGGTCGAATTTGAATTCTCCAAACCGAGGAGAAAAATAAATGGCCGCCTCGAAGGTTGTTTAGTCTCCCAATTAAAGGTAGGATATGAAAGGATAGAATAAAATAAATCGAGGCGGCCATGCTCTAAGAACATCTTAAGATTTGTGTCCCGTTGAATAACATTTAACTAATTTTTGACTAAATTGTTTCCAATTTTGATCCTTTCACGTAAGAAATATATTTACATCATAAAGTAAAAAATATATTCTTGCAAAGCAAGAATAAAATAAAGGAAATACAAATCCATGAACTTGAGCATTTCTAAAATCTCAATGTAAAGACCGTTTCTTCATTCGGTTTTGATTGCACACTA
>JBHIAW010000270.1:0-3171 GCA_046758765.1 bacterium | reverse complement strand
ATTCTTGGGGAGTTGCTGAGCGCAGCATTCAATATCAATGGCATGCTGTGGAAGACCTGCCCGGCGTCTACTGAGCTGGAACAGGCGACTCTGGACTGGCTCCGACAAATGCTGGGACTTCCGCAAAATTTCTGGGGCATCGTTTACGACACGGCCTCTATCAGCTCTTTGCATGCCATCGCCGCGGCACGTGAGCAACTCACTGAGCTTCACATACGTGAGGAGGGTCTGGCGGGACGCTCCGAAGTGCCTCGCCTGCGGCTTTACACCTCGGAGCAGGCTCATTCTTCTATCGAAAAGGCGGCGATCACCCTGGGGATAGGCACAAAGGGCGTGCGCAAGATTCCCGTAGATAGTTGTTTTCGAATGGACTCAAACATCCTAAGACAAGCCTTAAATGAGGATCGACGCGAAGGCTGGCGACCGTTTTGTGTCGTGGCTACCGTTGGTACCACCTCCACCACCAGCATTGACCCGGTTCCAGAAATTGCTGATATCTGCGGACAGGAGAATTTGTGGCTGCATGTCGATGCGGCCTACGGGGGCGCAGCGGCAGTGGTGCCTGAGATGCAGTACGTGCTCAAAGGCTGCGAACGGTCCGATTCTATCGTGGTGAATCCGCATAAGTGGCTGTTTGTCCCGGTGGACTTGAGCGCATTTTACACGCGTAAGCCAGAGATTCTGCGTCGGGCATTCAGTCTTGTGCCAGAATATTTACGCACGCAGGAAGACAGCGAAGTTGAAAACTACATGGATTACGGCATTCAACTCGGTCGCCGGTTTCGGGCATTGAAGCTGTGGTTCGTTCTGCGCTATTTTGGTTGGCACGGCATCGCTGAACGAATCCGCTTCCACATGGCGCTGGCGCAAAAATTTGCAAACTGGATCGATGAGCACCCCGATTTTGAACGCACCGCACCTACGCCTTTCAGCACGGTTTGTTTTCGTGCCCGTCCGAAGAATATGCCTGATGAAAATGCGTTGAATTCACTGAATGAGCAACTCTTGAACGCCGTAAATGCAACAAGGGAAGTCTTTTTGTCTCACACCAAATTGAATCAAGAGATGGTCTTGCGGCTGGCCATTGGGAATTTGCGTACAGAAGAACGGCATGTGCGGCGAGCGTGGGATATTTTGTGTGAAAAGCTTGAGGAATTGAAGATGGATGGTGTTAGTGTTTGAATTTGATCAGAACTGTTGCTAAATTATCAGGAAGGAGTTTGAAGTTCAAACAGTCAATAGTAGGTAGGATGCTCTATCATGCTGAGCCGGGGCTGCTGCAATTTGAATCTGAAATTGTTGAATGCCTGGGGTTAATGTCTAATAGGGCTTCACAAAACTCACTATGAGAGAGAACAAAAGTTTTTTGCTCTTCACCTCCCCGTTTTGAGGGTTCAAAATCGGAGTGTTTTGGGCCAAAATCGTCGATTTCCAGTTTTGGAATTCTATGAAAGTTGAGGAGTTACAAAACAGGAGGAAAATGGGGTAAGATGTGGTTTTGTAAGTAGCTGAAAATTAATAACTTCTTAGTTTTGTGCAACCCTCAAATCACTAATATTAGGAGGGAGAACCAATGACTGAAAACACCGAAAGACAATCGCGAACTTGGGGAATGTTGTGTCATCTTGCTGCACTGTCATGTTGGGTTGGGATCCCATTTGGCAACATAGTGGGTCCCCTCGTTATCTGGCTTATTAAGAAAGATGAATTGCCAGTTGTAGATGAGCAGGGTAAAGAATCTTTGAACTTTCAAATCTCCTTAACCATTTATATCATTATTGCAGGAATCATGTCCATATTCCTTATTGGAATACCGATCTTAATTGGGCTGGTGATTGCTCAAATAGCCTTAGTAATTGTGGCTGCCGTGAAGGTAAGCAATGGTGAGCCCTATAGTTATCCATTTACCATAAAATTTCTCAGTTAATTTTTTGTATGAGGGAGTCAACTGTGCAACTTAAAGATAAAACCGCGCTGATAACTGGCGCTGCTCGAGGCATCGGTCAGGTAACGGCGATTGAACTGGCCAGGGCAGGAGCCCATATCATGGGTGTTGATCTGTGTCTAAAGGATTTAGAAGAAACAGAGAATCTCATTACGGAATTGGGCCGGCGTTTCCATGGCTTCGAGTGCGATGTAAGCGATGAAGCGGCGGCCCGTGCACTCATTGCAGAGGCTGAGAAAACCAATGGAGGGTTCGATATTCTTATTAATAACGCCGGGGTGCTACCCAGCGGCCCTTTTTTGGAACAGGATTTTTCCGTATGGCGCAGGACGATTGACATTAATCTAACGGCTGTGATGGTGCTGACTCATGCGGCACTGCCACGATTCATCGCGCGCAATAGTGGCCATATTGTCAATATGTCCAGCATCGCTGGAAAGTTTGGTACGGAAGGTGTGGTTGCTTATGCTGCCTCTAAACACGGTGTAGTTGGATTTAGTTCAGCTCTACGTGAAGAATTGCGAGACACGAATATCGGTGTAAGCTGGCTCTGTCCGAGCTTAGTGGAAACACGCTTGGCTAAAGACGTCTCGTATACCCTTCTCACACCTATGATTAAGCCAAAAAAAGTGGCAAGAGCCGTCCGAAAAGCCATCGAAACCAACGCTGCCGAGATTTTCGTACCGAGAAGGGTGCGTTTTGTTGTTTCGATATTGCCAAGCTTGCTGCCAAAGGTCGCCAGATGGATTTTGAAGCAGAGCCAGGCTTCCCAGGGTTGGTTGGCTGCTCATAAAGAACTTCAAGCTTAATTGCTTTTGATTTTTTGCACAAATTACCTAAAGCGGAGAGCGGTAAAGCGAAGACGAATATACAAATGAATCCCAGCGAAAGCCGCAGCTTTCCGTTAAATTAAAACAGGGAAAGAAGCCTGACTTTGGAGCTGGCATAAAATACCTAGCGCGCTAGTGCGCAAATAACAATTCACAAAGACCAAATAACAAATAAATCTCAAATTCCAATTATGAATGACCCAAACAATATTTTCACTAAACGATGACTTCTTTCTTGCATAAAAAACAAAAGCAGAAATGACCAAAACCATAACAGCCGAGATTGTTTTGAACATTTGAATTTTGAGTTTCGGTATTGTTTCGGGTTTCGATGTTCGAATTTAGAATTTAGGCGCTTCAACATATTGACAAAATTTTGTCGATGGTGGATCACTA
>JBHIAW010000269.1:0-3211 GCA_046758765.1 bacterium | reverse complement strand
TTTGGACACGTTTGTCTATTTGTTCACGAAGTGCTGCGTATCTTTTAACCCGCTTTTCGAATTCGGATGAGTAGTAGATGGTAATCACTTAAGAAAAAAGCTCATCAATGGTTTTTAACTTTTTTAATTTTCCTTTCTTCTTTTCATCTTCATAAATCTTTATCGCCTTGAGCACCTGCGTTTCTCCAAGGACAATCTTCTCCAATCGGGTAATTCGATCAATGAGTTCTTGAAGTATTGATTTTGGTATAGTGACAGTTTGAGCCATATGGTGCTATTGTAAAGCAAAATAGAAGAATATTCAATGCCCTGCGGGGTGCCCACTTTGATCCCACAAAACTTGCTTTAAGTCTTCAGTTTCAAAGGCTTCGTTCTCCTTCCACTTCCAAAGATCAAGACCGCTTGTGTGAGTCGAAGGTTAATCCTTTGCTCAACTTTGGAAACGCGCGGAAGTTAGCAGGACAGTTGTCAGTCTCCGCCTTCCGGCGGAGTCAGTCGTCAGTAGTCAGTAAGCAACTGACCAACTGATAGCTGACAACTAATAGCTGACAACTGATAGTTGATTACTGAACTCTGAATTCTGAAAGATTGTGTATCTTTGTCAGCTGAAATCTCTGTTGAATATTGGTCCCATACCACACTTACCGCGTCCCAAAGTTTACATCCTTGCCTCCAAGGGCTTAACCGTTGCAAAGATTTGACAAAGGCTTCATAACAAGAAAAAATGGACAGTACCGAGGTGGCACTGTCCTATGTATTATCATACATCATCCTCGGGTAGCTTGCTGAAGATTTTGGTAAAACTAGCTGATACCAAATTATCCTACATCATCAAAAAATACAACAGTGACAAATGGGCAAAGAAAGTATCTACCCGAGACCAATTAGAGATAATGGTATCAGCCAATCTTAGCCAATCAAAGTCACTGTCAGATATTGCCAGTATGATTGAGGGGACAAGAAAATTCTCTTGTTCATCAATTAACAAAAGCTCACTTTCTCGGGTTAATAAACAGCGTGATTTCTCCATCTTCGAAGAACTCTACCGAAATCTACTCAGTCAGGTAAAGGGAAGAATTGGATCTTCCAAAGTTAGGATTATTGACACCAGTACAGAGATTGTTTCTAAGGTATTGTTTTCTTTATGGCCGTGGGATCGCAATCGAGGGGCAGTGCGGATTGGTCTTGAGTATGATCCATACTACGAGCTGCCAGACCAGATTGTCATATCTGACGGCAAGATGGGAGATACAACCCACGGTAGGAAGATAGCTATTAAAAAAGGGATAACATACATAATGGATAGAGGATTTAGGGATTACCAGCTTTATGGGAAAATTATTGAGAAAGGAGCCTATTTTGTAGTAGGGATGCACAAGGATAATAGCTTTATTGTGCTTAAAGATTTTAAGGTAACAGAAGAGGATGTTATTTCTGACCAGATTGTAGTATTAGGGAGAGATAAAAGGCGGAGGATGAAATATCCTACACGGGTGATAAAGTTTTGGGACAAGAAGGGACAGGTAATGTCTCTTGTAACCAACAGGTTTGACCTTTCCTCGGAGGAAGTACGGGAGCTTTATAGAAGAAGATGGGATATTGAAGTGTTTTTCAAATTCATCAAGCAGAACCTGAAGGTAAAGAAGTTCTTTGGCACCAGTAAAAATGCCATCAAGACTCAAATCTACTGTGCCTTAATTGCTTACTTGTTGGCATACTTACTAAAACCAAAATATGCAAAAATGACTCACTTTTTGAGAAAACTACGGTATACCCTCTTCCTCAACCACTACCAGTTGTGCTTTTTTGAACCTCCTTGAATTGTTTGCAACGGTTAAGCTCCGTTTGGACGCGCGCGAAACGCGCGGAAACCCTTTACCTGCGTACTTTGCGGCGCAACGCGCCGCCGAATCAGTCGGGAAAAAATCGGAAAGTTTGATTTTGGTGGAATTATATGACTTCGCTCGAACGTATTTTGAACAAAACGCCTGACGCACGCGCGGAGCGCGTGGTAATGCCACGTCTGTCGCGCACCTCGGCCACGCTCCCTTCGGTCGCGTGGGCAACTCCAAAAATTTCCTTACAATTTTTATGTGCGGCTCCCCCCAGACCCCCCGCCGCAAGGCGGAAAAAAGGAAAGGAAATTTTTGGGTTGCTCCGCCGCTTCAGAACTTCGAAAAGAGCATTTTTAGTTTAACACTTATGGTTGCTCTTTTCTCCGTCTTCGCGCCGGCCCCCGAGGTGCTACCCTTCCAAGTCTAGTTAGCACTCTTGATATATCTCTTGTTGATAGTCACAGAAGCGTAGCCAAGGCCGATGAACACAAAGCCGAGGATCACGAGCGAAATCGGCCAGCCGAGCGAATCAGCAAAGTATTCGCTGGTAATGTACGAAACATGAGCGAGAAGAAAAAGAGTACTCATCACAAGAATGCTGCGGCTTTTCATGTAAACTGACAGGAATAAGCCGCCAATGACAATCAAGAAGTAAAGCAATTGCCAAGGAACAGAATCAAATACTTGCGAGAATGCGGCACCGAGAAATCCAGTGCTACCAAAGAAGTAGAGTGCGCCTATGAGGTGCTTGTTCCAACCACCACGGAAAGCATGTGCCAAAAGAAGATAGCTCACACCTATCGCCATGGTCAAGTATTGGTAAATGTCCTTTATGCCAATCCACCCCTTGAATGGCCCTCCAACAATCGCATTGACGATAAGGTAAATCGTTGCTGTTCCATTGGCAATTGCTAAGAAGGTTAAAATAGCGTGCTTGTGTAGTGCATTTAGAAATAGATAAAAAGCAAAGATGCCGGCAAAAGTAATTGCGATTGTCCAATCGCTATCGACACGAAGCTCAGAAAGAGTAACCACGGCTCCACCAGGAATTAACATACCACCGATGAAATGAAAAATCGGGCCGATATTATCTTCTGGTTTTTGCTTAAGTAGCATTGACCCGATTGCGGCTATAAGCAATCCGAGGCCTAGCGTAACCGCTATGCGTCCAAATGAACCTATATCATCCCAGATTTGGGCAACAAAAATGAAAATGCCGATGATGACTATTGCCGCGCCCAAAACATAAAGCATTTTTGTAACTGAAAAGTGAGATTTTTTTGTTTCCTCGTCTTCAACTTGCTGTGCCGCGGGCGCGACAAAATTCAGCCGGCTAACGACTTCTTCGCGGCTTATCTCGCCAGTGCTGATTTTTG
>JBHIAW010000268.1:0-3268 GCA_046758765.1 bacterium | reverse complement strand
CTCAGATTCCATCGTCATTTCCCTCCAAATTTTTGAACCGCCATGAAGTAGGTCTGCCGTATGATGGTCAAGTTACTGCGACTATCGCTTAAAATTCGGTTTGGCTTTGTAGATTTGATGTAACTATTCAGGCCGCCCTGTCATTCCGTAGGAATCTTTGTGAATTTTAGCACTAAGTAAACAAGGTTTGTTCGGACGTTGATTCAAAAAAGATTCTTGCAGAATGACAGCCTGAATAGTTACGATTTGATTTATTTTCTGTTTAATCGTGTCTTACATTTGATCTGTTACTTTATTATTTTCTTTGGTTGTGGCTAAGCATTTTTTTACGTTAAATTTTTCTTGACTTAACAATTTTTTTTATTAAATTGTTATTAAATAGTGTGTTTTAGAAGCTGTGGCATTGCGAGGCATGACAGTGCGGACATCAAATCTATGGTTACAAGCGAACTTTTGTCCGGGAGTCGCGTGAGGTGTGGGGATGAGTGCGCCGACGATTGATCCGCGCGATATTCGCGCTTCGTCCATTGCCGGATCGTGGTATCCCGCCGAACCGCGCGTGCTGGAAATGCTATTGAAGGAGTTATTGGCGCGCGCGGAATTGCATTCCACCTCTGACGAACTAATTGCTTTGATTTCTCCGCACGCGGGATACCTCTATTCGGGGCAAAACGCCGCGCATGCGTATCGTCAACTTACTGAGCAGAAATTTGAGCGCGTGATTATGCTTGGTCCGAGTCATTTTGAAGATTTCGGTGCGTTCGCAATCAGTGCCAAAAAATATTACTGGACGCCGTTCGGTGAAGTGGAACTCGATCAGGAATTTATCAGCGACCTGGCTCAGAAAATTCCGGTCACCCGTGTCACCCGTGATCGCGAGCATTCGCTGGAAATTCAATTGCCGTTTTTGCAACACATGCTGGGCAAATTTAAAATCGTTCCAATTATGCTGTCGCACCCATTCTACGTTGTTGGCGCCAACGCGCTGGCGGAGTGTGAACAACTCGCCGCGGCGCTTGCCGATATTCTGCCGAAACGACCTGCGCTAATCGTTGTGAGTTCTGACCTCTCGCACCTCTACGATTATGCTGCCGTGAAAAACTTCGACACGCGCTTTGCCGAACTCGTCGCCGCGTTCGACATTCCAGCGCTTGTCGAGTATATGTGGAAAGACTACGAATGCCGCGCCTGCGGCGACAGCGCCATCATCACTGGGCTTCTGACCGCCAAGCGATTGGGCGCCAACCGCACGCACGTTTTGCATCTCACGAATTCAGCCGACGTCACCGACACTCGCGCGTCTGGGCAATATACGGTTGGGTATTTAGCGGCGGCGGTATATAAATCAATTAATCATACAGAGACACAGACGGCACAGAAAAAAAAGTTAAGCAATCTAAACTCCTGAGATGTCAGGAGAGCATTCATCAGTTTTAGGTTATTTATCAGCGGCCTTTTGTGAATTAAATTGAACGTGTCGCCTGCCACATAAGCAAAGTTACCCCGAGGAGGTGGTAAGCTTTGTTTCACAAAAAACGTCGTGACACATTGTCGAAAGACGAGCAAGAGTATCTTTTAGAATTTGCCAGAAAGACTATTGAAGCAAAACTGCGCGGAGAAGCTCCTCCGACTTATGACGATAAATTCCCTCGCTTAAAAGAAGAACGGGGGGCCTTTGTAACCCTGAACAAAGACAAGAATCTGCGAGGATGTATAGGGTTAATCACTGGAATCAAGCCTCTTTATCAAACGATTCAGGAAGTCGCAGAAGCGGCGGCTTTTCAAGACCCGAGATTCCCGCCCCTAACCGAAGATGAACTCCCGGAAACCACTCTTGAAATTTCCGTACTAAGCCCATTGCGAAAAATTTCTAACATCAAAAAAATAAAGGTACGGAAGCATGGACTCTTTATCAAATTGGGGAATGACCAAGGCCTGTTACTGCCACAGGTTGCTGCCAATAATAAATGGAGTCGACAAACCTTTTTGGAACACACCTGTCTAAAAGCGGGATTGCCAAAAGACGCTTGGAAAGATCCTGCGGCCGAGATCATGATTTTTGGTGCTCAGGTTTTTGAAGAAGAATCCCAAGAGTGAATGATACATTCAAATGACAAATTGAGTCCGGTGGCAGTAATCGGAGCAGGAAGGGTTGGGCGAGCATTAACTCAAGCCTTGCACAAAAAGGGTGTAAGAATCTCGGCTGTAATTAGTCGGTCTCTAAACTCTGCCGCAAGATGTGCCAAGGCGGTAAACTGTTCCAATTTTTCCGAGCAATTGATTGATGTGTCAGATGTAACCCAAACAATTTTTATAACTGCCCCAGATGAGGCTCTACCAAGACTTGCCCCTCACTTGGTTGAGTTAGATTTCAATTTTACTAAAAAACTCGTGGCCCACACTTCAGGTGCGGTGACATCCGAAGTTCTTGAGCCGCTGAAAGAGAAGGATGCGCTGGTTGCCTCGTTTCATCCTATTCAAACCTTTGCCGGAGATGAATTCGATTGGCAAAAACTTTCTGGCATTTATTTTGGAATTGAAGGAGATGAACCGGCGTTAGATGTGTGCAGAAGATTTGCAAAGCTTTTCGATGGTAAATATATAATAATTCCTAAAGAGAAGAAAACAGTTTATCACGCCGCTTGTGTGTTTGCGTCAAATTATCTAGTGGCTTTGCTCAATACTCCTATCCAACTCTTAAACAGTTTTAATCACGATCAAGCGGAAACGGCCAAGATTCTAATGCCTTTGATCGAGGGGACAATTGATAATATTAGAAAATTAGGGATTGAGCAGGCTTTGACCGGTCCCATTTCAAGAGGCGACGTTCAAACCGTTCAAAAACATGTTGAGATGCTGAAAAGGAAATATTCGGAAGTATTATCCGTTTACTCTATCCTGGGGAAAGAAGCCGTAAGATTGTCAGAAAAGAGCGGGGGGATGGATAGATTGACTGTAAAAACGTTGCAAGAGATTTTAGAGCTAAGGTAGTGCGTTACAGAATTATTATTAATTTGGCAACTATTCAGGCATATTAGAAGGCAAAACTATTTAGGGCAAAACAATTCACCCCTTGAGATAAAGAGAGACAAACGAGTTTGGCAGGTATCTCATCATTGTCTCACGGGGTAAATCTCAAAAAGCAGGGTGGAAGAAATACCTATTAAGCTTAGTGTTCAGACCAAACCAATTTCCTATGACGATTTTCACTCGCTTGATTATGAAGTGATGGAGATCGTTTTCTCGATTCATCGAGACTTAGGAAGAT
>JBHIAW010000267.1:0-3271 GCA_046758765.1 bacterium | reverse complement strand
CTGAATGACACGCACCGCAGAGTCTGACTTTTCACACAGTCTGTGAACGCGTGCGGGTGGTTACCTCACCGTAACTGAGGTTTTACGTTGTTACGGATTTATGGCTTGACAACGCTATTAATTATTTTTATATTTTATTTGTGTATAATTCTCAATAACTTGCCGAGCGAAACGATCTCAAATCAATAGGAAAAAGTGTGATCAATCTCCATGATGAGCTTTATCATGTATTATAAAATAATCGCATTCCAGGCTGTAATTATCTTGATGATTAATTGGATCAACTTGGGCTGGACTGCGGGACTTCATCAAGGTGAGACATCTAACATAGATGCTAAGGTTGATTCTTTGTCGAAGCTCTTACCGGAGAAATTGGTGACCATCGTTGATAAAACGCTTGACGATCAGTTTGCTCAAATTGAAAAATTCGCCGCACATTTTCCGAATATGGATAAGAAGAAGATTTTCCTCATAACCCTGCCAATGGAGAACTTTATCGAAGACATCTATTTCCCTGCTAACCGACCCGCTGTCATCTACCCACGGGTTATCTTTATGACCATTTACCGTGAATTAAAGAAGGGCAAATCCAAAATGGAAATTGCGCGCACGTTAGTGAATCTTCAAAAGCAAAATACCTTTGAGAAAATACATAAAATGAACACCCAAAAGAAAAAATAAATCATGCAACCATCGAGGAATAAATTGAGAAAACTACTCTTGATACTTATGGTGGGCGTATTTGTGCCAAGTTGGCTTCAGGGAGCTGAAATTCGCTTGGGTGTAGAAGTAGAATTTCGCACGTTTTACTTTCAAAGACAGAGGCCCAATTCTTCCTTTCAACTTCGTGAAGGCATACTTTTTTTCGATACTTTTATTTCAGAGAATGCCAGTGCGCTGTTGGAATTTGTTTTGAAAAAAGAACTTCGAAGCTCTCAGTTAGAACGAGGCTATTTCATCTGGCGCGAGTTGCCTTTAAATACTCAGATCAAATTTGGTCAATTCAGAATTCCGTTCGGATTCTGGGATGCCTATACGATTGACCGCTCATTGATCAAAAATTCCTTTGTGGGAGAAGATGAAAATTTTCCGCAATTTAAACTGCGTAAGTTAGATGTAGGCGTGGAAGTACGCACCAGCGTTAACCACGTTAATCTTGTATTGGCCGTGATCAATGGCACCTCTCTGGACGCTTCAATAGATGAAAACAATCACAAGGATTTAGTGGTCAGCTTGGGCCATGTTGGAACCTCATTTTCTTTACACATGAATACTTATTTCGGAACCACGCAGCGGCTTAAAAGTGTCATGGATGCCAATATACCGGAGACTCGCAACCTTTATGCGGTTGGGGCTGATTTTATCGCAACCAAGGGAAATTTAACTCTTAGTGGCGAGTTTGTTAACCTAAAATATGAATCCTTACGGAGTGTCGGGGCTTATCTTCAGTTTAATTATGATTTATTAGAATATCTTTTTGGGTTGCGTTTGATTGGCAAAATCGAATATTGGAACCCGAATACCAACAGAGCAGGAGACGATCTCGTTCAGGCAATATTGGGGGTAAAGCAGACCTTAGTCCGTGGTATGACTCTGCAGATTGAATACCGATACCACACCCATCAGACGGAGTCCCACAACAACGGCGTGATGTTGGAGATGGAGCTGGAATTATGAGAGGTATTCTATCGAAAACTAATGGTCTAATAAAAGGGAAGCTCCCTTATCTGAGCTTACGATGGAAAACGTTACTGATCGTTTTGCCACTAATCATAGTCACTTTTGTCGCCTTTACTCTTTTACATATTCTTGCAAATCGAAACCACCTTATCTCCAATACCGAGCATTTTCTTTACAATTTAGTACACCAATTAAGATTCAATGTTGCGCGCAGCTACGAGATTGACAATTCTCGCAGTCTCTTTCAGTTCGTCACGGAATGCATTGCTTATGATAGCCGAATCGTTAATATCCGCATCGTCAGACAGGGGGGTGAAATTACGGCTGACAGTGACCCAAACAAAATCTTTGCCGTGAATACGGACCCAGAAGTAGATCAGATTCTGAGCGGAGAAGCCCTGGTGTTGAGGCGATATTCACAGGATGACAAAGAGTATTATAAAATAATCGTGCCAATTTATGTTTGGGAGTCCAATATTGTGAGTGGGGCACTGGTTCTGCAATATGACGCCTCTCAGATGTTTCTTGCGATGAGTAGATTGCAAACTGTCGGAATTATTGGGTCCTTGGTGATCATCATATTAAGTGGGGTCGGTATCACCTGGTTCTTAGAGCGCGGTATTACGGGCCCGCTGAGCCAGCTAACCCAGTATGTAAGTCATGTCGATATCTTAAAACCGTCAGTGCCTAATATGGAGATTAAATCGAAAGACGAAATTGGCACGCTGGCCCGGAGCTTCACCCAGCTTTTACAGAATCTTGAGCAGGCCAATGCTGAGCTGACCAGACGCACTGCAGAGATTGAACAAGCTTATCAACAATTAAAGGAGACCCAGGTCCAACTCATTCAATCGGAAAAGATGGCTTCATTAGGTCAACTAACGGCTGGCATTGCTCATGAAGTCAATAATCCAATGAACTTTGTTTATGGAAACCTTGGCCTAATTGAAAAATATTTTCATGAGATGAAGCTGCTTCTGCAAACTTATGAAAAGGCCAAAGTAGATACCAAAGCTTTGAAGTCCATTAGAGTCATCAAAAAAGCGATGGATTATGAAACAATTCTAAATGATCTGAAGGGCATTATTACAGACTGTAAGACAGGCGCAAAGCGTACCGTTGAAATTGTTCAGGAACTTAGAAATTTTTCGCGCATGGATGGCGATGAGGTCCAGACCATAAACATTAATGAAAGTCTTGATACGACCTTGAAGTTATTGCAGCCAAATTTCAAAGACCGCATTAAAGTGATAAGAGAATATAATAATTTACCACCGTATTCTTGTCATTCTGGTCATATTAATCAGGTGTTTATGAATGTGATTATGAATGCAATTCAAGCGATTGAAGGCCAAGGCTCTATTTCGATTCGAACCTTAAGTGATCGAAAAAGAATTTTGGTTGAAATATCCGATACGGGTCGCGGCATCCCGAAAGAAATTGCCCATAAAATTTTTGATCCTTTTTATACCACTAAAGAAATTGGCAAAGGCACGGGGTTAGGATTGAGTATAAGTTATCGAATTGTACAACAGCATAGAGGGAGTATTTCATTTGACAGTCAAGTAGGCAAAGGCACCTGCGTGCGGAT
>JBHIAW010000266.1:0-3276 GCA_046758765.1 bacterium | reverse complement strand
TTTATTCCATGAAATCGTTAGAAATCTCAAGAATCAGAAGCATGTGAAGCCAATTGACATTACTGCACAATACGTACCCTAGGATTTTGGGGTGCAGAGGGGGGAGTTGTGTCAAGCGGAGGGAGCTCACCGGACGAGCCGCCAGAACAGCTCATTGTTGTATCAGAGGTGATAGTCAAGCCAGTGACATTATCAAACCGGAAGTCCTGATTGGCGTTACCAGTATGGTTGGGGTCATTAGTAGTGTAGTTAGCAATGGTCAACCCATTGATGTTTTTAAACTTCACCAGAGGTGTATTGCCTGAGCCTCGCTCAAAGTTTATATTGAGAAATTTGACGTTTTGAACCTGCGAGCCGAGGTTGCCACCAAAAACAGAGCCGTTGCCCGCACCGCCCTTGATAGTGAAGTTCTCAAAGCAGATGTTTCGTATGGAGCCGATTGGATCGCCCTCATTGCGCTGGCCAATACAGTCATCGACATAAGCCACATTACCACTGTTGCAGGATAGGAGCCTGTTGACGTCTGATTCTATGGTGATGTTCGAGAAAGTGACATCTGAGATACTACCACCGTCAATCAGCCCGAACTGGATAGCGCCGTTCCTCCAACTGCCGCCTTCGCTTACCGGCCTGAGATTGTAGATAGTGATATTGTGGAAGGTGATGTTACGGGCGTCACCTGCGGTGCCACTGCCGAACTTAAGAGCGCCAGCGTCATCGGTAATCCGGCAGTCTTCCACCAGGATATCTTCCATCACCATACCTGCTTTATCCGGTTTGATTCCCACCCCATCGTCATTGGTATCAATATCGCAATCACGCACTGTGACATGGCTGGCAGTCTGGAGCATAATACCGCCATTACCACTGCCGTCTCGGCGACCACGGATGGTGATGTGTTCAAAGAGGATGTTCTGTGACTCTTGGGCATTCAAGTGGATACCAGAGGATGGCATGGGCACCATGTCTCTTGAATCAATTACTACATGGTCAGCAGGATTTGAAGAAGCACCGCGCACCTCAATATCAGTAGCGCCAAAAAAGTCGACCATGCTATGCCAAGAATCAGAGCCTTTGCCCTTCTTGATTGTGCCTGGGCCCAAGATCTTGACGTTGCGGGTGCCAGAGCGGGTGCCGATGAAGACTCTGTGGGACTCGCAAGGACCGCTCGAACACTTCAGGCCCCAAAAATCAGCCGGATCAGTCGAGCTTACCAGCGTGGCACCGTTAAGATCAAGTGTGACACCACTTTTGAGTTCAATAGTGCCTAAATCAGCGTAAGTCCTGCCTGATTGCAACCGCACGGTACCGCCACCTTGGCAAGAATCGATCGCTCTCTGAATACGCTGAGTGTCGCTACCAGTAAAATCCTCTGGTTGGCAGACGTTCTGCGCCCGGTCTACCAGCTCCCTCACGCGCAAGTTACTCTCCTCAACCGCCATTACCCGAGCTCCAGCAGTGGCGCCGCTAATGAAGTACGGGTTCCGGAAAAGTTTTACGGCCTGCCCCATACTTTCAGCGGATATGTAAGAATTACATAATAGAAAAAGGGTAAGGATGACTATCATTCTAGATTCTGTTGTCATTTAATATCAACTTTCCTTATTTTTGTAGAAATGTAAGTGTAGAAATTGATTAAAGTTTATTTAGCAAGTTCTGTTCCAAAACCGAATAGCCGAGACTAACTTTCGGAACAATAATAAGATAGAGCCTTTTTCGTTTGAAATCGCTTTTCGATCATTAACTATCGAATTACATATTTGTATTACAAATTCTCGCTCTTTGGCCAAAAAGCGATTAGTGATTTTCACAACTTAATTTGGACAAGCGAGAACCAAATGAGCTTCATAGTTTTGAATCACAGATTACCAACAAATTCAAAGTTTCAATGACCAAATGACCAAGGCGATTTGGATTTGTCAATGAAACAGGAAAATATCTTCTTTACCTGTATGGCTTCTTTAAAAAGTTCGATTCCGTCGTATTATTCGCCGCAGAGGGCGCAGAGAATGCAGAATCTAATCAAAAAGTGAATAAAAACACTTGATTTTCTACTCTATTATTTATATATTTTTAAATCAGTGAAGTAAGTAGATTAATATGTGGTTCCTTATGGCGAAATTTATTCATTCATTTAAATTAAGTCGAGGAAGAATTAAACTCTTATTTGATATAAGGCTATTAAAATTAGTTTCACATTATCTAGAACATTAAAATGCACCGAATTTGTTGGTGCATTTTTTGTTTATAGTCAAGTCAAACGAAAGTGAGATTCTAAGGAAATTTCTTTAATTGTGGAGGTTAAATTGAAAGCAGCGTTAATTCTTTTAATGGAGCTTCAAGATGTTGATAATGAATTGCAGGTCATAGAGGCTCTAAAAGGTGATTTACCTCAACAGGTAAATGCATTGAAAAAGGAATTGGAACAAACAAAAGCCAATATTGATAATTTAAAAAGAGAGTTAGGAGAAGCAAAAAAATCAAGACTTCATTGGGAAGGCGAGGTAAAAGTTCTGCAGCAGAAGCTGAAAAAATATCAGAATCAGTTGTATGAGGTTAAGACTAATAAAGAATACGATGCCATCACTACAGAAATTGATGATACGATAGAAAGGATAGATGAAGCGGAGACAAAAGTTCTTGAGTTCCTTGAATCTGAAGAACAGTTTGATAAGGAGATTGGAAACTTAGAATCGCAGATAGAATTTCTTGGCGAGGACCTGCAACGAAAAGAAAAGGAGTTAGAGGCAAAAATTCAGAAAACCGAAACCGAAAGTAGTATCTTAGAGAAGAAGCGGCAAGAATTGATAAAGAATATTAAAAAGCCTCTGCTTTATCAGTATGAACGAATTCGAAGGGTTAAAGGCAATACAGCAATTGTAAATATAAATAAATATGCTTGTGGTGGATGTTTTTCGGCCATTCCCCCGCAAAAGGCTATGGAAATCAGGACGATGGAACATTTGATTTTTTGTGAATCGTGTGGCCGGATATTGGTTTGTAAAAATGAGAATGTTGCGGTAGCCTGATAATATTTGCTTGGGCCATCATTTCAGCAAATTTGATAAAATATTATGACTTCTACTTAGCTAGTGTTTGAACGAAAACAGTCTTTTCCTGTCATTCCCGCATGCTTTAAGCGGGAATCTCCTGCCTGAAATGATGAGATTCCGGCTCAAAAGATTGCCGGAATGACATTAAGAATCGAGTTTTCGTTCAAACACTAGCTAAGCTTATTAGGTTATCAAATTTGAAATCCGAAACTCGAAACAAATT
>JBHIAW010000265.1:0-3295 GCA_046758765.1 bacterium | reverse complement strand
ACTCTGCCCCGGAAGCTGAGCATAGTGTCTGGACCGATTATCTCTGGGGCCGTTTTGCACCTTTAACTTGGCCGACTTTAATAGGCGGATTACTTTTTCCCTTCTTTTTACTATTTGTTCAAGGCTGTAATCCCAAAATTTGCAGTATTGGCCTGACTGTAACCGCCGCTATTTTGATCAACCTGGCCCTGTGGATGATTCGTTATCTAATCGTCGTGCCCTCGTTTTATCATCCGCTTTTACCCTATCGAGTGGCTCCATATATGCCGACTATCAACGAGCTGATCGTCATGTTGGGCACCTGGATCTTTGCCATCCTATTCTTTACGTTCCTGATTAAGTGGCTTCCTGTGATTGAACTGCCTGAAAGTTATGAAATTAAGAACGGTGAAAGGTACGTATTTCTTCACCGGATCGAAGTTCCAGCGATAGTGAAGAAACTCCTGGTACTTGGAACAGTTTTACTGGGCATTAGCTTGATGGTTTGGGGCTTTGCCACCTGGATGCACGACTATGCTCCGGTGAAATGGCTCACGGGTATCTTTTTGCTGTGCCTCGTTCCTCTGCAAATTTGTATAGTACAACCTAAAGCGGTAGCCAGTCCCTGGCAAATACCCACTCCTTTGGATCAAACTCAAACCCGCATTGTTCAGTGGAAAGAACTTCAGGAGAAGGAAGCATAAATGGTTGAAGCTAAGGGGGTGAGAATAAATAGTCAAGAGTTTTGTTCTATTATAACGTTTATGAAAACAACAAAGAATAGTCTAAAAAATGGTAACTTATTTTTTCTCAGCCCCTAAAATCAGGATGGAAGTTTACCTGGGCTTGGCAGTGGCATTTGACCGGCCCCACCGGTACTTGTTTTCACGACCAACCTGGGCTGAGCGAAGCGACCATCCAGAACAGGCACTGTTGAAAATTCTGTCTTCCCCAACAAGAAGGTATCTCCTGTTCATATCTCGAAGACCCACTTTGAATTTGTTTGCGTTCATTAAGAAGAATGCGGAAAATACTGATGAGAAGTTTTGGGAAGATTTGGAGATCGAATATAACCGCCTGTTTTTAGGACCCTATTCTCCTGAAGCGCACCCTAACGAATCCATCTATAGAAATCCATACCGGGGTGTGTTGGACGAATGTATTCTCCGTATTCGTGAAGCCTATAGTCGGGAAAACCTCACGGTAAGACCTGGTTTCCATGATCTGCCAGACCATATTGTAGCTGAATTGGAATTTATGGCCATTTTGTGCGAGAAAGAACTAGAGGCACGACAAAACAATGACACAGAAAAATCCCTAGACTATCTACTCAAGCAATATGACTTTCTTGTGGAACATCTTGGCGCATGGGCTTCTGAATTCGCTAAGAAGATTGAATCAAGCACGGACTCAGTGTTTTATCTTTCATTAGCCTCGATATTGAGAGATTTCGTCTTGGACGATCTGGAGAATCTCAGAGATGAAATTTACAAACAGGAAGCAGAAGTCGCGACTTCAAAGGTGGGTTCCCGTTATCTAAAAAATGGGATTTCTTCACCGGATATGAGATTCAATGAAAAGAGAGATGGCTTTTCAATAGAAATCAACGCTTACGATTGCATTTTATGTGGAGTGTGTGTTAGTAGTTGTCCCACAAAGGCCTTTCGGATTACCAACGATCAGCAAAGCATCCGACTTCTCTTCATGGCGGCGCTCTGCAGCGGATGCGAGCAATGTGTAGGTATCTGTCCACAGCAAGCAATCAAGTTGTCTCCTGGATATGACCACCAAAAGGCAGGCATGGAGCGCAAGTGGCTTGAAATGGCAGCAACCAGACCAAATTGGTGTTCAGGCTGTGGTATGGTTTATTCGCCAGATAAGATGCAGCAGCGAGTCCTGGCATCTTTTTCCAAAGACGAATGCCAGGAGGCTCTCTTTGAAACGTTTTCACTCTGTACAAAATGTAAGAAGGAAAGATTAATGGAATCGTTTTATCTAGAAAAATAAGTCCGAATATCGAATATTGTTTTCAATTTGGTGTGTTTTGGTAATTTGAATTTGTTTCGAGCTTAGGATTTTCATATTTCGAATTAGATGAGCTCCATAGTATAGATGAGCAGAGGGTATAATCATTCAGATTTGTTTTGTTCTTAAAAAATTAACCCGAAGTATTCACCAAACCAAGGGTGAAAGCTATGTTAGCCAAGAACAAATGCCTAACGAAATCAAGCTATTTCGGCACAGGCTTCATGCTTGTGTTGCTGGTGCTCATGTTCTCTTCGGTCCCTGGTCAAATAAGCACAGAGTCGGAATCGCCTTGGAAGGGGCGTGAAGTATTTCGGCAAAAAGGCTGCAACCATTGCCATGCCGTGTATGGAGAAAACGGTAAAAGCGGCCCTGACCTGGGCAAGCAAAAATTTTATGGCACCTATCTCGAATTGGCCGCACTGATGTGGAATCATTTCCCGAAGATGTCCAAGCGAATACGAAAGAAGGGTTATCAATTCACGGAGTTTAATGAAGAAGAAATGTCGCAGCTCATTTCCTATCTTGCCTATATTCGATATCTCGGAGAGCCAGGCATCGAAGCGAAGGGAAAGAAGCTCTTGAAATCCAAGGGTTGCGTATCATGCCACAAATTTGGCGGCGTGGGTGGCGACATCGGTCCTGACATTAGTGCGATCAAGGACTATATGTCGCCACTTAAGCTTGTTGAATCCATGTGGAATCACGGACCAAATCTGATAGACGTTTTTCAGAAACATAACATCAAACGACCAGAATTCAAAGGGAACGAGATTGTCAATCTTGCAGTAGCTATACGATCCTTTATGTCACCCAGCAGAGTTGCAGCCAGCGATTTCGTCTTCGGCGATCCAGCAAAAGGAGAAAAGCTTGCTGATGAAAAAGGGTGCATGCGGTGTCATGCATTTCGCGGGGTTGGTGGCAATTTGGGACCAGACTTTGGCGCGATCGATCTGAATTACTCTGTTACACAAATCGCCGGTAAGATGTGGAATCATGGTCCCCAAATGTGGGAGGTTATGAAAAGGGAGGGCGTTACTTTTCCCGTGTTCGAGAAAAGAGAAATGGCCGATGTCATTGCCTATATTTATGGGCTTAAGCTTAAAGACCCGCCAGGGGATTCCGAGGAGGGCTCCAGAATCATTGAAGAGAAGGCGTGCCTTTCCTGCCATTCATTGCAAGGAAGAGGCTTTGGAATCGCAGCAGACCTGGCAACCCTCGTCGTACTGGATTCCCCTCTGGCAATGATTACCGCCATGTGGAATCACGCACCGGCCATGCAAGAGATACT
>JBHIAW010000264.1:0-3349 GCA_046758765.1 bacterium | reverse complement strand
GTAGCAAAATTGAGAAAATAACTCTTTTTTTTCTTAAAATTAAGAAAATTCTCACTTTATTCTGATATTTCTTTTTCTTCTATGTAATGTAATTCAATAGAGTTAGACCAATAGAGAATCTTAAGATTTGATGGTACGGGTTTTGTTATAAAGAAAAACGTAACTATTCAGACTGTCATTTCCGAACGCTTTCATTGGGGATCCAGAAGTCAAGATATTAATCCAAAATAGTAATATCTTTTTCTCAATTTGTTAGATAATTATGAAGGCCTCTGTATTAATTCTTGCGAAGCGCAAGCTAAGTTGAAATTGAAAGATGAAATCCCTACGCAACAGATCATTTGCCGGTAGATTATGAAAGATAAAAAAAAGATAGTCCTGATCGGGAATCCTAATGTAGGTAAAAGCGTGATTTTTGGATTGCTCACAGGCCGATATGTGACCGTGTCCAATTATCCAGGAACCACGGTTGAAATTGCATCAGGGAAGGCTAAATTCGACGGTGGTACCGGCGATGTCATTGATACCCCGGGGGTTAACAGCTTGATGCCCTTCTCAGAAGACGAAAAAGTAACGCGAGATATTTTGCTTAAAGAGTGCCCCCGGTTGGTTGTTCAAGTAGCGGACGCCAAGAACCTCCGGCGTGCTCTGTTTCTTTCCGTGCAGTTGGCAGAGATGGAGATTCCATTTATATTAAATTTGAATATGATGGACGAAGCCGACAGTCGAGGGGTTTCTCTGAACCATAAAAAGCTGGCGGAAATCTTGGGGGTATCGGTGGTTGAAACCGTGGCTATTCACCGCCGAGGACTCATGAATTTGGTGGATGAGATTCGCAACAGTTCTAAAGCTTCAAAATTAGAAATCGACTACCCTGAAGAAATCGAGTTTGGAGTGACTGAAATTACTAAATTTCTACCAAATTCTTGGATTGCAAAGCGGGCCTTGGCACTAATGGTTTTGGCGGGAGACGTAAGCTTGAAAGAATGGCTCATGCAAAATCTCGATTCTTTCGCCATTCAGAAGATCGAGAGCATCAGAGAGAAAGTGCAAGCAAAGCTGCAAGAACCGGCCAGTTCAGTCATTAATCAACGGCGGCTGCAAAAGGCAGAGGAAATTTTTCTTGCTGTTTACCATATTGAAAAGGCTAAGAGCCAAAGGATCATGGACTTTCTAAGCCGGATGTCCATGCATCCAATTTGGGGAGTGCCAGTACTGTTGGCAGTGCTCTATGGTTTGTACCAATTTGTAGGCGTGTTTGGTGCCGGCACCCTAGTTGATATTCTGGAGGAGGTAGTTTTTGGAAAGTTCGTAACGCCCTGGTCTGAAAAATTGTTTCATATTTTGATGCCCATTAAAGTGCTTCAAGATTTATTTGTTGGAGAGTACGGACTCATTACCATGGCTCTTTCTTATTCCATTGCCATTGTTCTGCCGGTGGTAGCGACCTTTTTTTTAGCTTTCGGTCTTTTAGAGGACACCGGGTATCTGCCGCGCTTGGCGGTTATGATGAATCGAATCTTTAAACTGTTAGGCCTGAATGGCAAGGCTGTGTTGCCTATGGTGTTGGGATTGGGTTGCGATACCATGGCCACGCTTACCACCCGTATTTTAGAAACCCGCAAAGAAAGAATTTTGGTGACATTGCTGTTGGCGCTCGGAATCCCATGCTCGGCACAATTAGGGGTCATCCTTGGCTTACTTGGCGGATTATCTTTCAGTGCTGTGTTGATTTGGTTAGGCTGCATTTCCGGGGTGCTGGTATTGGTAGGATATCTTGCCTCCAAGGCGCTGCCCGGTGAGCGTTCGGATTTTATCTTAGAACTGCCTCCCATTCGTAGGCCCAGCATTTCTAATATCATGGTTAAAACTTTAGCTCGTATCGAGTGGTATTTAAAAGAAGCAGTACCGTTGTTTTTTTTAGGAACTTTTGTTTTGTTCGTTTTAGCCAAAACCGGCACGTTGAGTATTATTGAGAATTGGTCGGCACCATTAATAAGTGGATTCTTAGGGCTGCCTGAGCAAGCGGCAGAGGCTTTTCTTGTTGGCTTTTTACGCAGAGATTATGGCGCTGCGGGTCTTTTCAATTTAGCAAGACAGGGACTTTTGAATCCTAAACAAATTGTGGTTAGTCTTGTAACCATCACGTTATTTGTGCCTTGCATAGCCAATTTCTTTGTCATAATAAAGGAAAGGGGATGGAGAACGGCCTTGGTTATTTTCTTTTTCATTATTCCTTTTGCTTTTGTTGTGGGTGGGGTGTTGAATTTTGTTTTACCTTAAATGAAAGGTTAAACACCTAACCTGGCCAAGCCAGAACCAAAAAGGCAAAACGATTGAGGGCAAAACAATTAAAAATTTGAATTTTGAATTTTTTTCTTAATCATTTTGTTTACAATTATTTTGTCTTGTAAAATCTTTGCCCATTGTGCAACGATTTTATTGTTAAGGCACTAAAATACTGAATGCCACTGATATTCAGTGTTTTTTTAAAATTGGAAGAAAACGATTTAAAGAGGTATTATGGTAATTTGCCCATTGTGTGGAGATCGATTTTCGGAAACCGAAAACTCTTTGTGCTTGAAATGCCCGCTGGCTCGGAACTGTAATTTGATCTGCTGTCCTAACTGCAACTATCAGTGGCCGGCAAAGTCCAGTACAGTGGATTTTTTTAGAAAAATATTTAAAAAGAGGAAAACTTTCAATGAGCGAAAGAGCTGATCACTTACTTAAAACCATTTGGCTGATGCGCGAAAAGTGTATTGTAGATGCGGATAACATTCTGTCGCAGGTTCCGTTTTCCGCAGGGGCCACAGCCAAAATGCTTGAGAGAAACAGGTGTATTTCCATTCAAAATGGCATCTTAAAACTTCTTCCGAAAGGAAAACAGAAAGCAGAAATTTTGATTAGAAGACACCTCTTAGCTGAAAGACTTCTCTCAGACGTTTTGCAGGTCAGCGAAAAAGAGATGACCAAATCGGCTTGCGCTTTTGAACACATTTTAAGTCCTGAAGTTACGGACAGCGTGTGCACCTTTTTGGGGCATCCACCGGTTTGTCCTCACGGCATTGCCATTCCTCGTGGTTCCTGCTGCGCAAAATTTACCAAGGATGTTAAACCTGTGGTACACCGGCTCAAGGACATGGAAATTGGGGAAAAGGCGCGCATTATTTTTATAGTACCAGAACGGAATAAAACCCTGGACCGCCTGGCCATTTATGGTATAGTGCCAGGAAATGTGATCCGACTTGAGCAAAAAAGACCCTCTTATGTAATCAAGGTAGATGAGACCCTGTTGGCCCTTGAATCGGACTTATGCGCAGAGATATTTGTGAAAAGAGTAGATGAC
>JBHIAW010000263.1:0-3394 GCA_046758765.1 bacterium | reverse complement strand
GTTGTTGCTCATCCTGTTGTTGCTCATCCTGTTGTTGCTCATCCTGTTGTTGCTCGTCTTGTTGTTGCTCGTCTTGTTGTTGCTCATCACCAACAGGGTCCTGGAAGGCATTAACAACAGCTTCAAAGACATCCAGACGCCCACTACCATGCGCGCTTGGATTACCCAGATTGTCGGCGGCTCGTTCAATTAATCCTCTGATCTCTTCCCCTTTAAGCTCGCCACCAAATCTGGCATCCAATAAAGCGGCTGCCCCAGACACATGAGGCGCGGCCTGGCTGGTTCCCTCAGCCCAAAAGTACCAGTCATTTCCGGTTTGACAATCCGGGATGTGGATACTCGAAGGGGAGCAGGGCGATACGATACGATCGGCTAAAATACCCAAAAAGTCACCTCCAGGCGCAGCCACTGAAATAACTTCCCCGCCAAAGTTTGAATAGCTTGCCAAACGGTCGAAGTCCGTTTGATTAATAGGTGCGGTTGCGCTAATAACGGCTATGCGCTCATCCGCTTGTGCAGGCATGAAAAGAAGGTCTCCATCCTTTAACAACTCGCGTGCATCGTTGCCAGCAGCCGCGACGACGTACACACCTGCTTCCATGGCTATTTTCACCACAGTGCTCAGAACTTCCACCAAAGGTTGAAACCCATCGGTATTTGGCACATAAGCACCCAGACTCAAGTTGATGACATCCACGCCAATTTCGGTAGCATAGAGGATACCACTGATCAGATCCCTAAACGATCCAGAACCGTATGCGTTTAACACTTTTACTGCCACGAGTGTAGCGTGGGGGGCCACCCCAGCGGTAACGATACCATTGGCACTGATAATGCCAGCCACGTGGGTGCCATGAAAGTGGAAATCGTCAAAGGAAGTCAGATCGGGCGGATAGGGCGACGAGGTCACAAAGGTTCGGCTTAGGTCTAAGTCAACTCGACCGGCCATTTCAACATGTTCGGGATTAATTCCGGTATCAAGGATAGCTACCAAGGCCCCATCTCCGTTATAGCCTGCGTCCCAGGTCTTGTCCGCGCCTATCTGCCTCATGTTCCACTGGTAGGTGTCGAACCCACCCGAAGAATCATGCGCCGCCGCTTCAGGCTCTGCAAGCTTCTGAACTCGGTCATTGGCAATATCCCCAGGTTCGGGAATCCAGCGGACAATTATGTCGCGAGTCACGCTTTTAACGCCTGCAATCTTTTGAAGCGCCGCAGCATCTTCCTCGGTTATCCTTCTGACTACTGTAAAACCGAACTCGTCCCATTCTGAGTAAATCTCGCCACCTTTGGCCAGGACCAAATTCTTAACCTTAACCGTTTGAATGGGATTATTGTATTGCACGATGTAGTGGTCTGCGTACTGAAATTGTACGGGTGATTGAGGTTCGTCTTGAACGGTAGGTTGAGTTGGTTGATGTTCACATCCGAATACCAGAATCACCAAAACACTAATTGTCAGACAAAGTATATGATGCTTCATTATGGAACCCCTCCCTTAATGATAGACAAATTAGATTTCTTGGCAATTTGTGATAGATCTAATACTTTAAGAAGTGCTTCTCATAAATCGAGAGATACTTTCTTTAAAGCTCCGTTGCTTACATATAAATCACCTCCTTACTATCGACGTAAATATTTCCACGTTTAGTCAACATCAATGTATACAAAAAAGTCAACAATGACAATAGCAATTCTAGAATCCGTGTGGCAATATCTATATTAAAATTAATTGCTATTTGACTGTTTAGAATTGCTATTATACAATTGATTGAATTCCTGAAAGCTATATTTTGATCTGTATTCGGAGAAAGGCAGGCCCATCTTTCTCTTGAAGCAGCGGTAGAATTCATGCTCATCTCGAAAGCCGCAGCGGTGCGCAATGGCCTTTCCAGTCAAGCCATTGTTCTGCCCGAGGTAAGTAGCATAAAGTAGCTTAATCCGAATTAAGTATTGAGTAAAGGAGGTGCCGTAGATTTGCTTGAATTCCTTTTGGAAAGTTGCAACGGAAATGCTCAATTGGCGGCTGACTTCCTCAGCGAATTTGATTTTCGTGAACCCAGCATGGGTTATTCTTAAGGCTTTTTTGACTCTAGGGGGATAACACCGATTGTGCTTATCAGTTGCTAGGAACTGTTTTTGGAAGTTGCATCGATCGATGGCGGACTGAACTCGTTCGGATATCAGATGGATTTCATCAAAGTCCACACATTCATCGGCCAGGGTAAAGATACAAGCTTTAACAAAATCAAAATGGACGCATGGGCAGGTAATGATGAGGGGGATGATTTCGAATTTTTGCTTGATTTCACGAAACTGCCACAGACCACAAACGCCTTTGTGAGTGGAATCGGCAATGAGGCAAGCAATTTCCTTCTTTGATAGTATATCTAGAAGGCTTTCAATCGTTTTAGGAAATAACAGTCGGTACTGCTCTTCAAGATGATTTTTCAACTTGATTTGCAGAGTGGCTTTGGAACAAAAAATACAAACGATAGGCTTTTGCATGACCGCTTTTCCGTAAGATTAAGAACTTCCATGAAAATCCTGGAAATCTAACTTTCTGAAATAAAGAGGAAGATTACAGATTATTCGAAGGCATTTACAGCTCTCGTGCCTGCTTTACGTTGAGGTTCTGTGTTTCGCACTGCTCCACTCAGACAAACCCCTTATATTCAGTCATGGTCATGAACCACTTTCGAGTAAGGACAGTAGGCACCCCCAGGACTATGTCGTTCTTTTCTATGTTGCACGCCCCATGCGCGCAAGCCACTTTGCCAGCGTTTTACAAGAAAGAATGACCTCGACGGTCTTCAGCCTGCAAAACAGTCTCACTCAGCTCTCCTTAGAAGCACCAAAGACGCTGAGCTTTTTTCAAAAGGTTTGCGTCTTGCCAAACGGAACAAACGCTAACCTTCTTAAAGAAGGTCAGCGTTTCCTAAAAAGGCATGAAACAACCTCTCATAACGACTTATATTTAAACTGTACGATTGCGTAATTAATTGTCATTTAGGTTGATTAACTTTTGTTAATGTTGCTGTCAGCCCAAAAGAGATTCTGTGGAGAAACCATAAAATGACTTGGTGCTCTAACAGGATAATCTGACGTTTAGCCAGTCTTTAACCTCAACAGAGATTCGGAAAAGTGAGTGGAATTAGGTAGGTATGAGATTGCTGCGGCAAAAAAAGCCTTCTCAGAAACGCCCGGTCTTTGTAGCGCAAACGTCTCGTTTGTGAATCGTTTCTTTGGTGCAAAACCACGCGTAGCGTGAACAGAGCTTTTAGGAAACGCTTAACGTAGTCGAGCTTGTACTGCAACACCTCCTCGTTTGTGACGACACCCACCAAGACGGCAAAGTCGGCTGATGTAAGCGGCACAATCGAGACCAGTTGAG
>JBHIAW010000262.1:0-3417 GCA_046758765.1 bacterium | reverse complement strand
TCGACCAAACTTCTTACAATGGCCAATCCAAGACCTGTGCCTTCTTTGCGATTAGTAAAAAATGGCTCAAAAATCTGCTCGTGAATCGCTTCAAATAAATTTTTCGCTTAACTTAGACCATTTTCTCCCTTCAAAAAGACACAGAGAGAAATTGGGGATTAGTAGTAGTAGTGCTTTATTGATTTTTTCTATCGGCATTCTTCACATAGATGTAACCAGTAGTACCAAAATCAATGAAGAAGCGAAAATAATAGCAAGTCCAATTTGCATTTAAAAAATGATTTTGGACGGGCATAAAAGTGACCCTTCACAAATTATCACCTTTTCTATCCGTGAACCTCACATAGAGGTAAACGGCGATGCCAAAAATCAATGCAGAAGCAAAAATGATAGCAAGACCAAGTTCCATAGTTTATTCCTTATTATTCTATGTTAATTATCGTCTTTTTTGCTTAAAATCGAGGTGCCTATGAGTGTTAATACTATGAGGACCAAGAGTCCAAAAACAAACAGTAAAAGATTAACTGGTTTTTCTGATAATATCTGTGCCAAAACCAAAGCAGCAAGCACAAGCTTGCCTATGTCAACGAGAGTTTTGGAAAGCAAGTCAAGCTGCTTTTCAGTAAGTTTCTTATTCTTCATATTGAAATATAATTTCCTTGTCTTAAAAAGTCAATTCTTTAATTTTCAATTTATCTTTCGAAAAATAAAGAATCATGATCAAACTAACTTTCATTTTTGTAATTCTCTGGTCACAGTTTGCCACGGCCCAGCAAACTTTCTATAACCTTAGATTGCAGTACAATCTCAAACACCGCACCTTCTCCCTCAACCACTCGTACTACACCGCCATTTTCTTCGACCAAACTTCTTACAATAGCCAATCCAAGACCGGTTCCTTCTTTGCGATTGGTGAAAAATGGCTCAAAAATCTGATCGCGAATGTCTTTAGGAATCCCTGGCCCGGAGTCGGAAAAGATCAGACTGACCGAATCATTACTTGAAACAATCTCGAGTTTAATGGTTCCAGAACCTTGCATGGCCTGTACCGAATTCTTGAACAAATTCAAAAAGATCTGTTTCAGATGCTGGGGGTCTACCCAGGCTTTCTGGCTCGGTCTTTCTTCGCAACATTCAATTTTACATCCATCCAGCTCTTGGGACATCAGCATTTGAGCTTCATCAAATATTTCTTTGATGCTGCAATATTCTTTTTTGGGTTTGCTCGGTCGGGCGTAGTCTAAAAAATCCTGTACAATTTTTTTAAGATTTTGTACTTCCTTTAGAATTTTCTCAGCCTCGTTCTTGCCTTTTTCATTTTCTAATTCACTGACTAAAAGTCCGGCAAACAACTCGATGCCGCCCAAGGGATTTCTGATTTCGTGGGCCACCCCTGCTAACATGGCCTTTTGTCGGATGTCTCTCTGCACAATGGCACACCGCATTTCCTCCAGGGTTTGACCCAAAAATCCAATTTCATCCGAGCCCTTAATTTGAATAGACGTTTCATAGTCGCCCTTGGCAATCTTTTGAGCCGCTACTTTTAGACGATTGATTGGGTTCGTTATTCTTTCCGAAAATAGGAACCCCAAGATTACCGAGCCAATCAAAACCGCCAGTCCTAAGAGCAGAAGATCGCGGCGAACGGTTTGGATAGCTTCCAAAGTTTGAGCGCTGCCTTCCAAACCCAGTCCGGCAATCACCTTTCCGTTTGACACCACCGGCGCAAATCCCGTTTTGTAAAGCCTGCCATCGCTACCTCTAAAAAGAGTAGAATTGACGGTACTGCCAGCAAACAGCGCTTTCAACTCTGTTTGACTAATCGGAAGAAACACATATTCGCTGCCTATGGCGATTTCCGGCTTGGTGTCAACTAAACACCTGTGATTTTTCGAAAAGAGGTAAATGCGCCGCACCCCGGTTGCCTGTTTGGCGGATTGCAACTCTGCTTTCAAATTTCTGTAAGTTCGGGTCTCCTCATCCCCAGGGGCGAGATTCTGGAGCAAATCTCCTTCTACTTGTAGGGATACAGCTTTGGCCAGACTTTCTAACTTAACCGCAAGTTCTTCTTCTAAGGTCTGCCGGAGTCGCCAATCTAAATAAAATCCACCGGCAAAAAAGATAATAACAATTTGTAAAGTGAAAAGAAAGATAAGACGACTCCGAATGGATAACCTAAGCATTTTCTTGGCAGGAATTTACCGATTCAAAATCTCTTGGTAAAACGCTTCATACTTGGGAATGATGAGGTGGCTGTCAAAACATTTGACCGCCCGCTCTCTGGCGCGTTTTTTGAATTCTTCGTACACAGTATCATTGGTTAAGAGCTCCAGCACTTTTTGTGCCATGCTGGCAATTTCTCCAACTGGAAGAAGAAAACCGGTTTCTCCACTGACTACCACTTCGGGCAAACCACCCGTGGCCGCACCTACCACCGGCACCCCACAGGCATGGGCCTCTAAGGCCACCAACCCAAAACTTTCTTGCTCGGTGGGCAAAATAAACAAGTCAGCACAGCTCAAAATATTTTCGATATAATCTTGTTCGCCAAGAAACCAGACATCCTCTGAAAGCTTGAGTTCCTTAACTAACTGCTGGACAAACAATCGTTCCGGCCCTTCGCCGACAAAAAGCAATTTAACGGGAATCTGCTCCCGAACTCGAGCAAATATCCGCACCACGTCGCTGACACGTTTTACCGGTCGGAAGTTAGAAGCATGCATGAGAATTCTTTCACCGTTTGGAGCATAGCGTTCTTTGGCGCAGGCTCCAGTATTTTGAGTGCAGCGACGGGTATCCACAAAATTGTAAATCACCCGAATCTCTCGCTGGATATCAAATTCCTCGATAGTGCGCTTTTGTAGATAGTTCGAGACCGCGGTGACTCCGTCGGATTCTTCAATGTTAAACTTGATGACCCGATAGAACGACTTGTCCGCGCCTACCAAAGTAATATCTGTTCCGTGTAGGGTTGTTATTACTTTTATTTTTTCGGAGCGCAATATTTCTTTAGCTAAGTAAGCACTGGCCGCGTGGGGCACGGCGTAGTGCGCATGAATCAAATCCAGATTGTATTCTTCAGCAACATCGGCTAATTTGGTTGCCAAACCTAAAGCGTAGGGGGGATACTTAAAAAGCGGGTAAGAGGCAACTTCTACTTCATGAATAAATACGTTCTGATGAAAGGTGCGCAGCCGAAAGGGGGTGGCGTAACTGACGATATGAACCTCGTGGCCGCGGACAGCTAACCCTAAAGCCAGCTCCGAAGCAATGACCCCACTGCCGCCGTGGGTTGGATAACAGACAATTGCGATTTTCATGTTTGACTACCAATCTTAGTTTATCATCATTAAATATTCATTTAACTATTTTATTGGCACACAGATATGCACGGATAAGACGGATTTACACGGATTT
>JBHIAW010000261.1:0-3478 GCA_046758765.1 bacterium | reverse complement strand
AATTTGTTGTCCGATTCTACCAGGCTCTTTTCGAGTGCGGTTAAATCACGCGCTTGGGGGTTAACCGGGTTGTGTTCACATTGGGTAAAAACTAAGCTGATGGCGAGTATAAAAATCAGATTTAATTTCTTCAACATTTTATTACCACCTCTTTGTCAAAAAGCCTTTAGCATTTTTGACCTACGTTACTCCGAGATGACGGTCCAATGGTGTTATTTCAACAAAGTCATTTTATTGACAGCAACTGTTTTTCCGTTCGCTTGCAATTGATAAAAATAGACGCCACTGGGCATGGATTGGCCAACCTGGTTGCGGCCATCCCAGGTGAGGTGATGCACACCGGCTCCCAACACGCCATCAAAAAGTTGTGCGATCTCCTGTCCAAGAAGATTAAAGATGCGCAACTGCACACGCATCTCCTCTGGTAACCCAAAGGAAATGCGTGTTTCGGGATTAAACGGATTCGGGTAATTGCCGTAAAGCTCAACAGACTCAGGTATAGTCGAATTAGGCCGATCTTGCACACCGGTTACCGTTTCTGAATCAAGCGTAAAATTGACTTCCACTCGGCCATTGGTGATCTCAATAGGAACGGCCTCTGCAAAACGGTCTGAATTGTCATTATACTTGCTTTGATATCCCATTTGACTGGCTTTGAGACGATATTTTCCGGGCGGTACGTTTTGGAGTTCATAGTCTCCTCCCACATTGGTGCGGGCAAATGAAATCGGCTGTTCAGACTCGTCCAATAAATATATTGTTGCATTGCGGATGACATCGCCATTTTCATCTGTGACTTTGCCGAACAGGCTAGCACCGCTTTGAGGCCCAGCAGCAAGGTCGCTCTCAAGGATGAGCATCGGCCTCAGTTTAAAATCGATGCCGGTTGTTGGATGAATGCCATCTACTTTCACCAACGTCGCTTCTTCAGGATCAAAAACATTGTCATAGTACTCGCCAATATACCCCGGCGCAAAGCTAAACAGAACATATTCACCTGCCGGCAAACCGGAGATTTCGTAACTACCGTCGGGATTGGTGACCGCATTAAAAAAGCGTTCAGAGTCGGGCCATACCAGAGGCACGACGACCGGCCGTGCAATGACCACTGCAATTTCAAGCAACTCGTCATTCCATTCACCCAGTACCCTACCTGAAATGATACCTGTGCCTTCATTGCGCGGTGCCACGTCAAAATTCACGGCTGCCGTGGCCCCACCCGTAACCTTGACTGGCGTGGCGTATTCCGGCACCACGGCATTTTCAAAATATTCAAAAGCCCCGTCTGCATAAACCGAAACCAGATATTCCCCTTCCGGCAACCATTCTAATTGATAATTACCCTGTTCGTTGGTCACCGCATAATAAGACCAAATGCTGATGGGGGCGCTTTCAGAATAATCATAAGCCACAGGTGAGATTTCAATGTAGGCCCGATCGACCGGCACGCCTCTTTCTTCATCTGTGACCGTACCAGCAATAGTCCCATAAAATGGTCTTAACGTCAGATCAAAATTGATGTCATCCCGACGATCTCCATCCACCAAATGAATGGGGGTTGCATCAGTACGGCTTTCAGCATGATCATACCACTGTTGAGCAAAACTTTGATTCTCCCAATACTGGGCTTGGGCAAAATACGTACCGACTGGTAAATGATCGACTTGATAATAACCGCTGCTGTCGCTATAAGCATAGGCCCAGACCGCGCCCGAGGCTGCGTCGGTGCTGGGATCTTCCGGACTGACCTGGATGAAAGCAAAAGCAAGGGGCAGGCCTGAGTTCGACAAAACTCTACCAGAGATCGTTGCCGTACCCATCGTAATCGGTAAAGTAAAATCTATAGGCACAAGATCGGTTTCGCCGTTCACTTCAACAGGTTCGGCCTGATCAGGGGTCTCGGCATCCGGCCACCAGCGCTGCACAAATTGCCAACCAATTTGTACTGAAGCAGAAACCAGGTAGCGGCCATTGGGTAAATTTTCGATACGGTAATTCCCGTCTTTATCCGTATAGGCATAGGCCCACATCTGAACTCTGCCATCGGGGTCAGGAAACGGGGCCTGGGCTTGTACGTACGCCGCGGCGATGGGATCGCCCTGTGAATCGGTCACCTTACCAACGATTTCACCAAAAGCAAATGGTAAGGAAAGTTGAAAGTCAATGCCGGGAGTCTCCTGACCCACCTCGACAGGCACCGGCGTGGCCTCTTCTGGTGAAGAAGCATTGTCGTACCACTCAATCGTATAGGCCCATCGATTCCACGCTTGTGCATATACGAAATAGCTCCCAGTTGGCAAGCCATCAATGTGATACTCACCGTTTTCGTCGGTATAAGCAAAACCATGGTGGTAAATAACCAGTGAATCTGACGTAGTTGGATCTCGATACAATATTTCCGTCGCGGCTTCTACAAGAGCTTCAGCGATAGCTGTGCCGTCGTCATTGATTACCACACCAGAAATTGTACCTCCGAGAGTTAAGGTAAAATTGATGTTACTGGTTTCGTAGGGTTCAACGACTTCTATCAGGTCTGCTTCTTCAAAGGATGCGGCTTCCTCAAAAAATTCAATTAAGAAACCACGGGCCGAAGCTGAGGCATAATATTTTCCGGTTTTCAGGCCTGTAATCAAATAGCTGCCATCTTCGGAGGTCTCCGCCCGTCCGTTGAGAAATGGATTATCTGGAGAGAAGAAATTAACATGTGCGTTCGCAATAGGTTCACCGTCGCCTTCACTCATAACAACACCAGATACACTCGCCATACCAGGAGATACTTTTTCCATAAAAAAATCAATGCCTTTTGTCACTTCACGATCATGTACAGGCACTGGCGTGGCTTCGTAGAAGCTCGAAACATTGTCATAAAATTTAGGAATATAACCTTCCGTAACAGCCAAAACATAATAATCCCCAGGCTCAAGATTATCAATAATATATTCACCATTAGATTCGATAACTGTCAATCCTACGCATGAAGAGCAAGCAGAAGAGTCGGTAGTCCAGGCCACTACAACAACTTTTCTAAGATCATCTTCAACTATACCAGATACAGTACCGGCAATGGCACCAAATCCATCGGCCGTAGCCTCGGATGTGCGCGCTCGTGGAACGTCTGCTGTTCTGGTAAAAGATAGCGGCTGCTGCTTTTGACTTACCCGCAGCAAATTGATGGAACGGATTATGTTTTCCTTTTTAAGTATCTCTTGAGACCGCAGGGATTCTTCTGCAATTGCTGGATTACAGATACACGTATACTCTGCACCGAAGACTATAGAAATAATTAGAACAATCAATCGTACACGCATAACGACCTCCCATTTTTTGATTCGTAACTGAAAAGTAGAGTTTTATTCAAATTCTTTGCAAAAACAGTTTTCATCGACTTTCAAAAGTCTTCTGTAAATTTGATTTGATCTCCATCCGGGCGTTTTTTGTTTGTTATTAGGGCAATAAAAAAATGTTAGTTTATTTAAGC
>JBHIAW010000260.1:0-3488 GCA_046758765.1 bacterium | reverse complement strand
TATAACGCTTTGTTTCAGGCGGTCTAGTTTTTCTATGAACTACAAAAATAATTAAGCCGAACAGAGCCAAAAGTAGGATCAAAACCCTAAGGGTATAACTAATTGGTTTGGCAAAAGATAAGAATTGATTTGAATCTAGATTTTGAAGTATCAGTAGGATTCCAATGAGACAACACGTGACCACAATAAAACCGCTTAGTTTAAATGCGCGTATGAGCCATCGATGCTCTAAGATGTCTCGACGTAACACAGGGAAATATAAACCAGAATAGAAGAAAAGGAATAGGGTCATTGGACTGGAAAGACCTTGTAAAGCGGAAGATACAGAAATATCCAACGTGAGCGCAGAAAAAAGCGACGCGCCGAAAAACAGAAAAGTTGCAGAAAGCAAACGAGCTTCTTTAAGATGAGGTCGGAGCAATCCAAATAAAGCCGCTGCGATCAAACCCATGAGACCTGTTAAATACAGAATCACTACGAGCTTATTAACTCCAAAGGAAGCTAAGACTACCTGGAAGGTTAATTGTTCACCGTTGCGCTGTACAACGTATTCCAATGTATTTCCGACATCGCTTTCGTATATAACTCGGTGGGCTTCAAGCGCATTTGCAACTGACCTGTCATTAATTCGAAGAATCACATCCCCAACTTTCAGACCTGCCCGGTCTGACGCGCCACCTTTGGTTATGGCGATTAGAGTGATGCCATTTTTTGTATCTTGAAATAAGTTTTCATCGGTACCCTTAGAAATGGTGTTGAAAAAATTTGACGCACCCAAAATGAGAACGAGAATAATGAGAGTTATGAAAAGAGCGCGTACTCTACCTGGAGAGTTAAAGAAACGATCTAACTTACTGCGAAATCGTGTTTTGTTGAGCTTAATCATAAATCATCTGTAGATTTTCTTGGAAAATAGTTCATACTATTTTAACGTAAAATGGCTAAAAAGGTTTGCTTCTTAAAGTTGGTGAAATGCCGATGAGCTGCGCAAATCGCATTAACGAGCTAGTTTGTTGTAAGTTAAATCTTCGTTTTTTTTGCAATAACCAACATTCAAAAAGACAAACCATAGACAAACATATTTGGAATTTGAGATTTATTTGTTATTTGGTTTTTGTGAATTGTTATTTGCGCATTAGCGCGCTGGGTTGTAACAGGTTCAAACGAGCTTGCGCCTCATGGGATCAGGTGCCTGGTACCCGAGCAACAAGAATCAGGCGTGAAACTGCAAAAAACTAAGTAAGAAAGAGCGTGCCGCGCCGTCAGGTTCTACGCGGAGCACTGGGCCAGCCTTGCCCATGGGACCGACTGTCTTAGAGTTCTCGATTTCTTAGATTAGTTAAAAAGATTCGACTTTTCCAAAGCCAGTCACGTATTATGAAGCGTCAGATGGCCATAAAATGAAAGGGAATTCGATTACTTTTGGTCCCGAAATAGCGCGGATATCTATCTTGAAGACTTCATCCTCTCCGGTGTCGGGGAATGATTGTATAATTCTACATGCTATGCCCCCTCCGCCAGCATCATTATTGTTGTAACGCAGAAGATATTTTCTACGCGGCTCAAGTTTAAACGGCTCTGAAGATGTCTCTATTTTACGAACCGAGAACAGTTCAAGACGTTGCCAATAGAGCCGCACTTCAAAGTCGACGTAATCCACTATCAAATGAAAACGACTATTCGGGTCATTTCTTACTAATATTTTGTAGTTTTGTTGATTAGGCATTTGCACCGTGATTCCCTTTAGTTATACCAATTAGTTCATTTGTCGGTTAATTCTTTTCCAGAAATGCCAACTAATAGTATCGTAGTCCTAATTTCTACTTCATTCTGGTTAGGATTTGGATGATTTATAAATATACTAACAAGCCTGTTTTGACCAAGCGCATGAGCATAAGTACGATTAGGCTCGATATCTAGTTGTCCTGTTTCGATTCCTTCCTCTGGCATAGTAACGTTAACTGTGAATCTTTCAGACCCTGCGGACCTTTCTACTACAACGATATAATTATCTTCACAAATATTCGTGGTAATACTCTGCCCCGGCTCTAATTCAATATTGAGTTTTTCTTTGCAGCGCGTCATGCTGAGCTCGGTAGTAAATGCTCCAAAGTACACATTTGTAGCATTTAATAGAACTTCTCCTTGTGATTCTGAAGCATTTTTGAAAGATAAACCTAGATTGACATTTATTGAGTTAATAGCAGCTTGGAGCTTAGCGATCTGTTCACTACTTAATGCGTGTTCCATCTTCACGCTCAGGGTGTCTGCTAACAAACCACCTGTCACCACAGTACGCTCATCTTCAAACCATCGAAGCTCTGCCACCCTACAACTCTCATTGGTGAAGTTTGGCACAGCGTTAGCCGGGTCAACCTGATCAATTTTAACTCCCTTTATTTCAGTACGCCAACTCTGCATAAGGGCTTGACTTACTGAGACATCTAATCCTGCCTTGACGATAGCTTTTTCGAATTCAGCCTTTAGTCCAGCCTCGAAGTTTTTTTCCTTCAGTGCTTCTTGGATCAACTCATTGAAACCAGCGGTACTCTTTCTTTCTACGGTGCTGGTAAGACACCCTCCAGAGAGCTGCTCTTGTTCGCCCACTATGACTGCCGGCAACGGGATCTCGGACTGCGGCACATTGAGTGGAAAATATTTTGGGGTTGGATCTTCGTCTAATGGTTCGAATTTTGGCGGCTTGAATGAAATACAACTTTGGACGGAAAACGATAAGAATAGAGTAACCAGAACAGCCAATTGTCGTAACATAATATTTTCTCCTTAGAATTCAACTAAGAACTTATCGAACAGTATAATCGTTGCGCGCGAGTGACGCAAGACGCTGACCTTTTTTCAAAAGGTTAGTGTCTTTATCCTAGAAAACCTATAACATAAGGAACTCAGCGTTCTTACATGCCATCCCTTTGGATTGAACTTGCAAAGTCTAAGCTAAAGGGAGTTAATTAGGCAAGATGCAATGCAAAATAAGTGTGGCATGTATACAATTATAATAATCAATAGCATAAAGTCAAGCAAAAAAATACGAATATTGTAAAACCTCAGCCTTGGTTAGGAAAATCTCGTTCCCAAGTTAACAGAGGGTGTGAAAAGTACAATCGAGACGTTGCTTAGCTCAGCAACCCTTGATGTCATTCTGGAAGAATCTTGATGCGTCATAAAATATTCTCTAATTATGGTTGAATATTCTAAACTCAGAAACTATGCAGTCACTTTAACGGCGAAAATATTCAAACGCGAAATGTAACACCACTTTATTTTTTCGCATTGAACATTTTTCGCGGTTACAGATGCTCTCCCTTGATCCCCACACGCTTTTCATCGCCGTGATCAACTATTTGTGACCAATTATCGGAAGAACCATATTTGCTAACTCCGGCTTGAAGCAAAACGGATTGTTAAGATTACAACATGGCTTCGTCAATGTTAAGCTAAGTTTATCAAAAATAAATTATTGTCAAAGATAC
>JBHIAW010000259.1:0-3506 GCA_046758765.1 bacterium | reverse complement strand
CAATATCAGATACCATTGTTAGACAGCGTTTCACAAAATCTTCTGCTTTATGGGTGATACCATCGCTCATAAGTTAATCGGATAGGAATATTATTCACAGAGTATGCAACATCCATTTTTTCGGAATTCCGTTTCTGCTAGCCGCTTAATGTTTTATTCACCATCATCGTTCAAAGCCGAAAAATTTGATGCTCAAAATTCGAAATATCCAGTGCCTCATACAATCGGTCAATGAATCCAAACCCATATTTAAACAGAAAAGGCACCACGTTTAGTTCCCGTTCCTGCAGATGGTTATTGGGATATAGGTTGTTTTTGGCTTTATAAATTTGGCTCCGCACAATCTCATTACGCTTTTTATAAGCCTGCAAAATTTTCTTTTCTAACACATCAATCTGGTGGTTAATTTTTCCTTTTACAACTTCCACTGTATCTTTTAAGGTTGAATCGAAAGAATTTACTTCATCTTCCAGGGACTGCAAATCTTTTTCAATACATTCGGAGGCTTTGCCAATTTTATCTTCAATGGATGCAGGAAGCTGGGCTTTGGCAATATTATTAATCAGGATTTCCACATCGCCCCAAAAATCTTGAACACTTAAGTCATAGTTGTCCAGCACTTTTTCTATTTTATTTTCAAGCAGAGTGAGACTCTTTCTGGGATAAATGATAGGCATAGGCAGACCAAAATGTTCATAAATACCCTTCATCTGCGCGTAATAAGAAATTTCAGCGGTCCCAGCTACATACGCTACCGTTGGTAAAAGCGCATCCTGAAAAATGGGCCGCAGCAAAACGTTCGGACTAAAATAATGGGGTTTCCTTTTGAGAAGGCTTAAAAGTTCACTGGTCTGAAAACTTTTGTTGGTACCCTTAACAACAAAAGTACCGTTTTGAATTTCAATTGCGAGACGCTGATTTTCTATAAAGAATAAGTTTAGTAGTCCACGGTGCAGTTGAACTTGTCCATGATATTTTTTTTGAACGAGCCGCTCTGAGATTTCTAACACCCGTTCGGTAGAAGGGGATTTTTCTGATATTTCCTTTTGGAAAATAGGGGTTCCTAACGCTTTGATTCTTGGGTCACTGGCATCGATAAAAACAAGGCCAAAAGCTTTGAAAAGCTGTGTTAGCCACGTTCCAAATGCCTCGGAGAACACACGCTTGGGCGCATAGGCCTCGGACAAACCATTCAATATCGTTTCTTTGAATTCAGAAGGATGGGTTTCATCCTCCAACTGCTTTACGACATCCATGATTCCCGAGCTCAACCGGATAGCAGAAACCGGAACTCTGGCATCCACAGGATGAGCATTGTAGTTTAGTTCCAACACTTGGTTGCCCTTGTTAACAATTTTAGTGTGATTGACTTCTCGAAAGTCGTGGTCGTCAGCAGCCACCCAAAATATGGGAACGAAGCACCCTTCACAAGTACGGCTGAGACGTGCAGCGAGCTTAATAGCGGTAAGGGCTTTGTAAATGGTGAAAAGTGGTCCAGAGAACAGCCCGGCCTGCTGGCCTGTAACCACGGCACAGGCGCGTCTTTCCAGCAGCAGGTCAATGTTCTCCAAGGTCTTGAAACCGCACCCGAATCTTTGGTTCTGCTCTTTCAAAATCGGAACCAACTGACCTATTGGGAGGCCCCTTGACTTTACTTCATCCGTCCTTTCTAAGAATAATTTGGGGTCACGAAAGTTGCCGTTGAAAAACTCAGCCACGTTTTCAAAGTTCTCAAAGTAATCGGCGACCAAGGGCATGGCTCCGGGTATTTGGCTCATGGGCGTTCTCATTTGAAAAGCTCCTTTCTGCCCACAAGTATAAGCCGTGGACTGTGAGTAGCGAATGGACTGCCTGCAAAATCCCCAAAAGTTTGTTCCAAAATAAGCCCAGATTTCGTCAGCATGGATTGCATCTCTTCCAAGGTGTAAAGTCTCACCGATTCAAAATACTCTCTAACCTCACCATCTTCTTTCAAAGTAATCTTCTTTTCAATCCGTTCCTCTTCACGGTTGTAGCGGCGCTCCTGAATGACTTCGTAGCCATTTTCTCGGCGAGCATCAAATGGCACAAGATTTTCAATTACGTGGGTTTTATTTAGATAATCTAAGAAGAAATAACAGCCGGGTTTCAGGGCTTCACAGATGCTTATTAATGTTTGCAGGTTCTCTTCATCCGTTCTAAAATATCCGAACGTAGTAAAGAAACTCAAAATCGCATCGAACACATTTGAAAAAGGAATATATCGCATATCCGCCTTCACAAATCGTATGCAGCAGTTTTCCTCCCCACTTTTTTTCTTGGCCAATCTTAAAAGCAACGCCGATAAGTCAAGACAGGTGACGTGATACCCACGTTGGGTCAATTCCAACGCATGACGTCCACTGCCGCAGCCTAAATCCAAAATCCTATTTGAAGTTTTCAACGGAAGAATATGTTCTACAAAATCAACTTGCTTCTTGGCCTCTTCTTCATCGCGATGAAGATAAACCTTCAGATAGTCTTGGCCGAACCACTCTTTGTACCAGGTCATTGGATTCGCTTCAGAATCTTACGAAATTTTCGCCCATTTTGTTTTTTTAAATTTAACCAATTCAACGGATAAATCCAATGGTTTTTTGTGCAAATAAACAATTGATTAAAGGCAAAACAAGAAAGGAGACCCTTAAACACATTCAAGACGCCATTAAAGATTACTTGGAAGGTTTAAGCAAGCACAGTGAACCCATTTCAACTAAGGGCTTACCGGTTTGGCGCACAAAAATAAACCTGTTTAGGTTTTTGTTCGAGGAATGAATATAGTTGAATCATTTTACTATCTTCTTTGGCATGGTAGGATTTTCTGGGTTAACTTCCAATTTTTGGGTGCGAGGATTCACTACCACATCCATCGCCTCCATAGGTAGGGTCCCCAATAGTACTTGATTACCAAGCACCATGGCATCAGCAACGGTACGGTGATTAGCAAATCGTATTTCAATGGGACCGGCCACCGGCACCTGTTCTATATCACCATTAGCGTACTCAGCAACCTCATGGGCAACAATTTCCACACCCAGTTGCAAACGACCTTTTTCAGGAATCACCATCATATATACACCAGAATCAACCAGAGCTTTAACTTTTATTTTGCGTACACCGGCATTCTTAATAAGGCCACGTCGAGCCATTTCAAGGTCTCCTGCATTTATCAAATCCATTTCACCATATACAAGTCCCATCTGTCCCTCCCTAACAAAGGCAAAACCTAAATTTGTGAATGTATAAAAAATAGCGTACTAATTCGCACTTGTAAAGAATAAATAAATATCCCGAGAAAAGCAAGGGAAAAGTGTAAGTTTCTGTAAAACCTCAGCTACGATGAGGTAACCAGCCGTATTCGTTCGCAGACTGTGTGAAAAGTCAGGCTCCCCGGTGCTTGTCATTCTGGAGGAGTCTTTTTTAATTGGACGTAGAGTGCTGTTTATTAAAAAGATTCTTCCAGAATGACATCAAGGTGTTGCTGAGCT
>JBHIAW010000258.1:0-3519 GCA_046758765.1 bacterium | reverse complement strand
CTACCCGACACAAAGGGCGCTGGATTTTAGGCTGGTTTAGTACTCTCTCGAAGGGCCTTTGGAAATAGCAAGTTATGTGCCCTGAAATCCCTTTGCGGGTGATAATCGTGTTATGCCTTATAAGGAAATATCTACTATGAGAGAATATTTTAAAATAATTTGGATAGATATTCGTTCTGGGAAAATTGCGTATTCCGGTGAAACCTGCCACCGATTCCGGCGCAAACCTGCCACTTTGATGGCCTGAACTTTCCTCGTTGATTAGGGTTGCTCAGGTGGCAGTTTTCAACCGGAACGGTTGTGTTTCATGGTCTTTCTCATGGATTCTCCTTTTAAGTTGATTTGATACGAATTATGCACTAATCTGTCGAGGATGGCGTCGGCCACCGTTGGAGTTGCGATGATGTCGTACCAGTTTTTGACCGGGAACTGGGAAGCGATAACGGTGGATTTTTCTCCGTATCGGTCTTCGAGCAGCTCCAACAAGATTAATTTACTTTGTTCATCGATAGGATGCAAGCCAAAATCATCGATGATGAGTAAATTTTGTTTTTGAATTTTTCTCAGTTCTTTGTCATAGGTGCCATCGGCGCGGGCAAATTTGAGTTTTGAGAACAGCTTCAAGCAGTTGAAGTAGAGCACGGTGAATTCGTTGAGACAGGCCTGATGTCCGAGGGCGCAGGCGATGAAGCTCTTGCCGGTGCCGGTGGCGCCGGTAATGAGCACGTTTTCTGCCTTGTTAAGCCACTCACAGCGGGAGAGACGTAAAAGTAAGTTTTTGTCTAATTCCCTGGGTTGATTGAAATCGATTTGTTCGAAGCTGGCCTGATAGCGGAAGTGGGCGTTCTTCAGGAATCGGGCGAGTTTGCGGTTATGTCTTTCTTCCCACTCCGCATCCACCAGATGGGCGATAAGCTCATCGGTGGTGAAATTGTGCGTGAAGTTGGGTTGCAGAGTCTGCTTGTAGGCCTGCAGCATGCTTGTGAGCTTCATCTGTTGCATCTTTTGCAGGGTGGCTTGATGAGTCATGAGTCTCCTCCTGATTCATGGTAATAGTGATTTCCTCGGATATTTTGGTGCTCTGGTAAGGCTTCGAAACAGTCTAATTGCTGATCTTCCAATCGGTTCTCCAGGATGTTTTTGATGCCTTTGTAGGAGTAATGTTGAAAGTCGATGGCTATTCGACACGCTTTGTTGAGACGTTCTGGTTCAAACTTTTTTGCCAAGTTGAGGATACCCAGGCAAACCTTGTAGGCTTGTTCCGGATGTTGCTGATGCGCGAGGATATGTTCAACAACAGCCCTGACATATTCTCCGATGTTGCTGGCCCAGTTGATGAGTCGCTGGGGGTTCCAGTCGCTCATGGCCTGATGATGCGACGGCATGTGCTCTTTGAGCGTGGTATAGCCGCTCGGGGTTCGATTTCGTTTGTGAAAGGCGATGCGGTTGTTTTTATGGAAGATTTCTACCACCGAGTCGGTGTAGATGACCTGAACTCGTTTGGCTCGATAGCGGTAAGGCACGCTGTAATGGTGCTTGTCGTCTGAAAGATAGACGTGATAGTTGAACTGGACCTTGAGCTGCTTGAAGTTTCTGATGGTGTATTTTTCCTGTGGCAGCGGCAGCAGAGCGGCTTTTTCGATTTGCTCAAAAAGCTCTTTCCGGCTTAGGTTGGATTTTTGCATGGGCCTGGCATTGTATTTTTGCAGTTCCTCACGGATATCGCCATTCAACTCTTCGAGGCTGGTGAAGAGGCGGTCTCTGAGAGCAGCAAATATCCAGGCATAGACGATTCGGACCGCGCCTTCGACCAGGGCTTTGTCTTTGGGACGATTCGGGCGGGCGGGTAAGATGACGGTCTGGTAATGGCGGGCGAAGTCCGCATATTCGGGATTGATGTCGGGTTCATACTTGTGAGGTTTGGTGATGGCGGTTTTCAGGCAATCGGGCACCAGCGCGTGCGGCACGCCGCCAAAGTAGTAAAAGGCGTTCTGGTTAGCGTTTATCCACTCCTCCTTTCTCTGAGAGGCCACCGCTTCGACATAGGTGTACTGGCTGGCGCCGAGAATGGCCACAAAGACCTCGACGTCTTTGATTTCACCGCTTTGCTTGTCAACAATCTGGAGAGGTTTGCCAGTGAAGTCGATAAACATCTTGTCGCCGGCTTTGTGACTCAGGTGCATGGTCAGCTCTGAGGCGCTGCGCCAGAGTTGAAAATGGTAGCAAAACTGCGAATAGCTGTAACCATGCGGCGCTTCGGCTCGATACTCATGCCACAGACGCAGGAGCGTGACCCCAGGCCGCTTCAGCTCTTTGACAATGGACTCAAACTGTTGATTCAAGACCTCATATCGCTTAGATAGGGTTTTGTGAGGGCCTTCGATAATCTCTAACAGGGTTACATCGTCCATTTGCTTAATGGTTGTGTAGTCGAGCCCTAGAGACTCGATTTTGCTGAGATAGTCCTTGACTACCGGCCGGGATAGATTTAACGCCCGAGCGATCGCCCGATTACTGAGACCCCCTTGTTCATGTAGGCGAATGATTTCACGTACTTTTTCCATCGAGATCCTCCTCTTTGGCATAGGGTTCCTCCTTTTGATGAGTGATTGAGTTGTTGTCTTTGCATCAATGGAGGAATAGTAACAGTTTCTGAGGAAAGGTTCAGGAGAAAAACAACGGAAAATGTAAAATCAAAGTGGCAGGTTTACACCGGAATCGGTGGCAGGGTTGAGCCGGAATCGCCGGCAGGTTTCAACCGGAATCAGTGGCAGGTTTGCGCCGGAATACGCATCTATAAGGATCTACTTCTTAATCAATTAGATCTTGGGGAATCAGAAACCATCATTTTAGCAAAAGAAAAAGGGATAGTAAATAGCTCGAAACCTTTACTTGATGAGATGATTGTAAAAGGTAGATGGTACTCTACAAGAGTATATGAGAATTTTTTAAAAAAAAGCAGGAGAATTATGGATTTAAAAACATAATAATTCATTTCAATGCAAATCGTTTATAAGTCACGGTATAATCGAGTAAGGGCTGGTTTTTCTCCCGCCCTCCCCACACCTCCGGACATGCGGGTCCGCATCCGGCGGTCCATCACGGTTTCAGCTATGCATTTGGATAGTGCAACGCAATCCAGAGTTCGCGTACCGAAACTAAACCCTGTTCTTTGAGCCAGGCATTGTTCATGCCAAGTTGAGATGCATACGTCCGCGCTAGCCGGCATGGGTCTTTACTGCTCAGTCCCACGGCAATGGTTTGCGTTTTGGATGCTATGGCCTTTTTAACAAAGAGAATAATATTCCGTGAAACTTTAGGGATGATTTAGCGGTTCGCTTGCTTCAAAAAAAGATAAAAAGACACTATAAAACTCACCTGAAAAACACCAAATGACACGGCTGCAAATTGGTCAAATCTTTTTGCGTCATTAATAAATTTATTGCAACTATTCAGCCTGCCCGGTCATTCCGTAGGAATCTTTGTAAATTTTGGCACTAAGTAAACAAGGTTTGTTCG
>JBHIAW010000257.1:0-3522 GCA_046758765.1 bacterium | reverse complement strand
CGCATAACGTAATATTCGCCGCGATAGGGCACAAAATTCCTCGGCTAGTCTATGGGTTGGAGTTCGATTTGGTTCTCTCTTCTTCATCTGCTTCTCAAATCTTTGATGTCCATCAGCATATTTCTTTTGAGCGGAGTTTATACCTTCACATCACCCCAATTATCTAGGCCGTCAAATTCGATTTTTTAGTTCTTTCTCCAAATCCCTATCTAATCCCATCACAAACACCCGTTCCCCAGTACGGGTACTAATATCTGTGTGTACAGTTGTAACTTTCGCTCCAGTCTTTTCTTGTATTATTCGTACCAAAAGTGGTCGAGAGCCTTCGATAAGCCGCAACCGGACTTGTTTGATGAGTTGGGCACCCGAACTATCTTTAGCCAACTTCTCTTCGGCTGGCGTGAGCACACCTTTAAGCCGAATTAACACCATATCCTGAATGATGAATGTGCGAGCCTCTTTTGGGCCTCGACCCAGATGGTCTTTCTCGAATTGGGTGATGGCCGTGCTGATCTCAGCTTCCAGTTGTCCTTTTGTCTTGTTAGACAAGCTCATTTTTTCAATTTATTTAGTTCTTTTCGCAAAATTTCATTCACCAATTTAGGATTTGCCTTGCCGCGCGTACTTTTCATGACTTGTCCCACTAGAAAACCAAATATCTGTTCTTTACCACTCAGATACTTTTCGACCTCAGTGGGATTCCCCTCGAGAACACGAAGCACTTGGTTTTCAATTTCGCCGGTGTCCGATATTTGTATCAAACCTTTTTCTTTTACTATGACCTCAGGCCGTTTTCCAGATTTCACCATCTCTTCAAAAACCGTTTTGGCTATTTTACCGCTAATGGTGCCATCATTTATCAGCTTAATCATTTCTCCTAAATGAGTGGGTTTAACAGAGAAATCTTTTATACTTATCTGATTTTCTTTCAAGACTCGTATAACTTCTCCCATCACCCAATTGCTGGCAGATTTGGCATCCCCGGATTCTTGTGCCACTTCCTCAAAATAATCAGCCAGGGCACTCGTATCGGTGAGCACCTCAGCGTCGTATTGCGGAATTCCGTACTGTGCTGTCAAGCGATTTTTTCGAGCTAACGGAAGTTCCGGAAGCGACTCTCCTATTTGTTTGATCCACGTTGCGTCAACTTCCAATGGCACCAAATCCGGCTCAGGAAAATATCGATAATCGTGGGCAAATTCCTTACTCCGCATAGGAACGGCTTCGTTTTTATTGGCATCCCACAAAAGGGTCTGTTGGGTCACCTTGCCGCCGCTTTCTAAAATCTTAATTTGGCGGTCAATTTCAAATTCTAAAGCTTTTTCAACCCCACGAAAAGAGTTCATATTTTTCAGTTCTGTTTTCACGCCCAACTTTTCCGCTGCCACTGGTCTCACAGAAATATTAGCATCGCAGCGCAGGCTGCCTTCTTCCATGTTGCCATCACAAATATCTAAGTACTGAACAATTTGACGCAAACGAGTTAAATAGAGGTAAGCTTCCCTTGGAGACCGGATATCCGGTTTGCTAACGATTTCAATGAGGGGTACACCACAACGGTTAACATCAACCAGGGTCTCATTTTCTTCCACGTACGCCTCGGCATGCACGGACTTGCCCGCATCCTCTTCCAGGTGAATCCGGATGATACCGATTCGTTTCGGGTGACCATCGAGTTCAATCTCCACATGTCCATCTTGACACAGAGGCTCTTCGTACTGTGAGATCTGGTAACCTTTGGGTAAATCGGGGTAGAAATAATTCTTTCGAGCAAATATGGAATAAGGCGCGATGCGGCAGTTGGTGGCCAAGCCCATCCGAATTGCGAATTCCACAGCCTGTTTATTTAAAACAGGTAGGACGCCAGGCATCCCCAAACAAATAGGACACACTTGAGTATTTGCATCTCCACCAAATTTAGCGCTGCAGCGACAAAAAACTTTTGATTCAGTCAGTAACTGAGCATGTACTTCAAGTCCGATAACGGGTTCGTACTTCATATCTTATCCAGAAGGGCTTATTTTCTTTTTTTTAACCCTGTTTGTTTAAGAAGGCTGTTTAACGTTCCAGGTGCAAGTTCATCCCCTAATTTGCCCGGAATGGTTACAAGTGCTTTCTTAGTTGGATGCTTATATTACCTACTATTCTTCGGAGGAAGTTTTTCTTCCTTTTCTGTCAATATATAATACAATGAGGGCAAAAATCACAAAAATTAAACCAGCAAAAGCTATAAACATGCTACTTGTCATTTTTCACACCTCCTAATATGAAAATTGATATTGTCAATAATATTACACCCAGAAAAAGTCCTAGTATATCCCAATATATTCTACTATCTACCGATTTACCTACTACCATATCACCAATTGAAGCAATCAAAACAGTAACTCCAAGTTTCTCAAAAATATCAGAAGCTTTTTTGCGTTGATCTTTTTTTAAAGCCATTTACAAATTCTTCTCAATAAACTCCGCCACTCGCAGCACCATCTCCTCATCAAAGTGTTTACCGATGATTTGCACGCCAATGGGCAAATTGTTCGAATCAAATCCACACGGAACGGAGATTCCGGGTAGTCCGGCTAAATTAACGGAAACGGTGTAGATATCGGAAAGGTACATGGCTAGAGGGTCACCGAGCTTTTCGCCTATTTTGAATGCGGTGGTTGGCGATGTGGGGGTCAGCAAGCAATCGCATCTCTCAAAGGCCTTCTCAAAATCTTGTTTTATCAAGGAGCGGACTTTCTGAGCTTTGCGGTAGTAAGCTTCGTAGTAGCCTGCCGAGAGCACGTAGGTGCCGAGCATAATCCGGCGCTTAACTTCTTCACCAAAGCCTTGACTTCTACTTTTGACATACGCTTCTTCCAAATCTTTTGCGTCCTCAACTCGAAAGCCATATCGGGCACCATCGTAGCGTGCTAAATTGGAGGATGCTTCGGCCGTGGCAAGAATGTAATAGGTTGCAATGGCATAATCTGTGTGAGGTAAAGACACATCTACGAAGGTGGCGCCACTGTTCTTCAAAAGATTAACGGTATCTTCAATCGAGCCACGCACTTCTTCATGAAGCCCTTCGGTGAAATATTCTTTAGGGAGGCCGATTCTTAACCCTTTAACATCCTTACCAAGAGCTTGAGAAAAATGTGGCACCCGAACAGGCGCAGAAGTCGAATCTCGTTCATCATGCCCTGAAATTATCTCCAATAGCAAAGCGGCATCCCCAACCGTATTGGTGATTGGCCCGATCTGGTCCAAAGACGAAGCAAAGGCCACCAATCCAAAACGTGAAACGCGACCATAAGTAGGCTTAAGACCAACCACGCCGCAGAACGAAGCCGGCTGTCGGATAGAGCCCCCGGTGTCGGAACCCAAAGCCGCCATGGCCATATCCCCAGCTACTGCTACACAGGCCCCTCCCGAAGAGCCGCCGGGTACTCGCTCCCTATCGTAAGGATTTTTTGCCGGGCTAAAGTAGGAATTTTCATTGGAACTGCCCATGGCAAACTCATCCATATTGGTTTTGCC
>JBHIAW010000256.1:0-3529 GCA_046758765.1 bacterium | reverse complement strand
ACTTACGATCTATCAGACTTTTATCTAGTGTCGCAATTTTTCCAACACGTACCCATGACTCGAAAAGTAAACCCGCTTTTTGCCAATTTACTATCTTGTATTCGGTCTTACCTATTTGGGGCTGGCTTGTTATTCGTGAAACTACGAGGTCAACATCTCCCCCATCAAAAAGAACCAATGCAGGTCTTTTGGATGTAGCTCTCAAATCCGTTTGAGGGAAAGTAAGTAAAACTACTTCACCTAATTCATAATTCATCATAAGCTGAATCCTTTTCGGAATAACCTAAAAGAAAGGCTTCTTGGGTTAATCTCTTCCAATCTGATTCTTCTTCTTCAAAGAGCAAGATGACTCTAACATATTTGCCATTCTTAAGGATTTTCTTTATTTCTTGGGGAATTACCAGCTCTCCATTATCTAGAGTTTTTGTCCTAAATTCAAAAGCTCGCATTTAATACTCTCCTTTAGTAAATTTCAATGAAATATACAAACTTTTAATCAGAATTCCAATATGAAATATTCTTGAAAAAAATTTTAGGTAAACGTCGTTGATATATTTCTCTTGTTTTTGAGCACAACTTTGAGTATTTTTACTCAAAGATTTGAGTAACTGGAAAGCCGAAAAATGTCTCCACCAGAATTCAAAAGACAAATCGTTCATCAATTAATGGGGAGGATTAATGAACCCCGTCGCTTCATTCAAGTCGTCACCGGGCCTCAGCAAGTGGGAAAAACCACGGCTGTTCATCAGATTTTAGAGGCTTGGTTGGGTCTATCTCACTACGGGACAGCGGATCTGCCTGCACCACCCCAGCCTACTTGGATTGAGCAGCAGTGGCAGATAGCTCGCTTACGCTCCAAAGAAGGCCTACCGGTGTTGCTGGTTCTGGATGAAGTTCAGAAAGTAAGTCGCTGGTCGGAAATTGTCAAACGCTTCTGGGATGAAGACAGTTTGCAAGGAAGGGACATCCGAGTGATCATCCTCGGCTCATCTTCTCTACTAGTTCAGGCTGGACTCACTGAAAGTTTGGCCTGGAGGTTTGAACTCCTGCATGCCACGCATTGGACCTTTAAGGAATGTGAAGCCTGTTTTGGTTGGGCTTTCGATAAATATGCGTGATCATGACCGAGAGGTTGACTTTATCCTGAAACAAGCGGACAAACTCCTTGCTATTGAGGTGAAAAGCGGATTGTTTAAGGGGAGACACTCAGGATTGTCAGCCTTTGTTCATAGATTCCCTAAGGCACGCCCACTCCTTGTTGGCCAAGAAGGCATCCCTGTTAAAGAATTTTTGAGTCACCCCGCATCATATTGGTTAGCCTGTTTCTGAATCCTTTTCAATTTGGGCGGTCTAGTTTTTAGTGCTGCGGCCTGGCCTCTGTCGGCGCGTGATGATTCGAGTGGCTAGGATGATACGATCCGGCAACAGCAGGTTATAAATAATAGTCGTTTTTCAATACTGCCATCAGTTATGGTATGGAGATCGCATGACTTATAGATTCCCGATGAAAGCGTTCAGCATATCAGAAAAGCACCCTTTCTTATGAAAATTGCGATTTTGCAAAATTTTTCTTGCAAAATGACATTTTTGTTATTATATTGAAAACAGTTCACCAAGCACTTCCTTCCTCATTTTTTGATATTTAAGCGAGCGTTCTTAATTCTATTCGGAGGCTGATCAATGAAGCGAAATCGGAGATTTACTGCCACTGTCGTTGTAGTTGCTGCCACTGGTTATTGTCTACTCTTTCTACTGAACCAAGCTCAGGCACAGGAAGCTGAGCCAGACCACACCTTTTACACTCTGTTTGAAGAATCTTTAGATAAATACCACAATGAGAAATATGATGAAGCTATTGAATTGGCCAAAAAGATTCGGGAATTGTACCCAGATGAACCTGCGGGAGCATTTGGTCTATTGGTAACCTATCAAACGCTGATGAGAAACTACCGGATTAGGAATTTTGAAGCCCAATACGATAGCTTGCTGGATTTGTCCATTAAGCTGGCTAAGAATGCCTTAAAGAAAAACAAGAAAGAGGGACAAAATTATTTTTACTTAGGCTGCGCATACGGTTCCCGAAGTATTTATTATGCACGACGTGGAAAATGGATGGACGCCTTTAAAGACGGGTGCAAGGTGATGAACAACTTTAGAAAATCTGTGGCCTACAGCCCTCAATTTTATGACGCTTATTATGGGCTAGGTCTTTACAAATACTGGCTTGGAGCAAGCGCTAAGCTACTACGATTCTTATCGTTTTCCAAAGATCAGAGACACGAAGGCATCGAGCAAATAAAGATAGCGGCTGAAAAAGGTCGTTTTCTCAAAGTTGATGGCATGTACGGACTTTTGGCGGTTTATTTCAATGAGGGCCAATATGAGAAAGCCTTAGAGATAAGTAACCAGCTTTATGAAAAATATCCAAAGAATCCTACGTTGCTATACCGGAGAGGCAGAATTTTCCAAGCTTTGCAGAGATGGAGCCAGGCCAAACAATCGTTTGAGAACCTTTACGATTTATTAAGAGCTGCCAAATATCAGAGCATAAGCTATCAAATTGAATGCCTCTTTCAAATTGCCAAATGTCAGTATCATTTGGGGCATTATCTCGAAGCCAGGGGACTGTGCCAAGAAGCAATTAGACTGGAAAAATATTGTGATTTCTCTAAGGAAATGGATGGCCCATTGGAAAAATTTTCGGAAATTAAGAAACAGCTCCACCAGTTGAATGACGAAATTGAAGAACTGAAGTTAACCCAAGCAAACGGAAAGGCCTTTGAACAATAGCCTCAATCTGTTTAATCGTAGATTTGGGAATTAGCCTCAAAAATATGATCTTTCGGCATTCCGAAAATTTCGTACATAAAGCACTCGACTGATTGATGGAGCCCAACGGATTTCATTCCGTAATTGTCAATTATGATATTTGAATTGGATATTGAAAACGGGATGTAAGTGGTTTGAAAGTGGCAGATGATAAAATAAATCCGTTGGGTTCTATTTGTCCGTTGGGATTTCCTCATTTGCCTAAAGATAACGAAGCTTTACCGAAAATGTAAAAACAAAAGCAGATAGTAAGTGGTTTCCGAATCTGGGTTACTGCCTCCGCTAAACCTCCCCTAAGATTCTTTGGGGAGGTTTTTTGTTTTGGTTGAACCTTTTGCAAAAATTATAGTTAAAAAAACAACTGTTGTTTTCGTTTGCACCAATCCAATTATCTGGAGAGAATTATGAAAGTATTTCAGTTTATTTTCTTGACGCTCCTAATAGGAGGATTGCTACTTGTCTACACGCCACCGAATAATTTGTTTGCACAAGAGCAGGAGAAAGGCAAAGGGGAACTTGAAGATTTTGGTGATGATTATGGCGACGAAGATTCTGAAAGTGATTCAGATGCAGAGGACGCTGCTGAATTTTTTATCATTGCCTTTTTCGAAAACTTCGGGGACTTTGTTCGCCTTTGGGGTCGCACCCCAGGTACAGAGTCGGGTCCTTATCCTTCCTTCCCCTATGACAAAAGCGATGG
>JBHIAW010000255.1:0-3549 GCA_046758765.1 bacterium | reverse complement strand
CCAGAGCATTGCCATGCTGGGCATCTTCTTCGGTGACCCCCCAGCGCAAGTCGACGTCGATAAGGCGCACACGCTGTTTACGGCATTTTTCTTTCAGTTCAGGGAAAACAGTTCTGACCAGATGGTCCCGCTCTGCGTGCATGTCTCGGAATGTTGAGGAGATGAAGATGCGGACGGTTGTCCAGGCTTGGGGCATGGGTTACACCTACCTTAAAAAACAAGATAATTACTAACTAATCGCAAGTAAGAATTTTGAAAGGTTCTTTCTTAAAACCTTTCAAATGATCAATCATTGTCTTACAATCTCAAGCTTATCTTCATAGCGTGGCAAGGCCGGTTCTTGCGTCAGTTCATGAGGAATCTTTTTTGGTTGGACGTAAGGTGCTGTTTATTAAAAAGATTCTTCCAGAATGACACCAAGGTGTGGTTTAGCGTTTGGAATTTCTCCCTTTGAAGGGATTGGACTCAGAAAGTGTACTAAGTTGTTTTGCTTATTTATCTTTTACTCGATACACCTCAAACCCCACCCTGGCTAAAAGCTTAGGGATTGCCCGGACCGCATCTCTGTCATATTCCTTGATTTTCTTCGGCAGGTCTTTCCATTCAACCAAATATGGGCTCGTCTTCTTATCATGATTGCGTGGCCCAAGGCTCCATTCGTCCAAAAACCGTTCGCTGTTCCAGCGGGCGTGTTCCATCTCTGCCATGATTTCTATTTCTTCTTTCTTGAATTTCATGAGCGCTGGTTCCCTGCCCACTACCGGAGTAAAATCGCAGCCGATGGCCGCCAACTTTACAGGAATTTGGTCGGCCTGCAGACGGTTCGATTCCTTGAGATTTTCGGCAAGCTTCTCCCAGAGAGCCATAGCCGGGTCATCTGGCGGCTTCTTGCCTTTATGGTCCTTGAGATATTGTTCATGGATCGCCCTGGCCAGCACCTCGCGCGCGCTTCCAAGCAGCACATCGCGCACCACCAGCCGCGAGAACATCTCCGCATCCACATGGAGCTCAAGCTGCTCTGGCGACGGCAACGCGGCCTGCTCAAAACTCTTTCGTCCGGCCAGCATACTCATCTCGATGATGGCCAGCATGGAGCGAACCCCATGCTTGTATTTCGAAATCTTTATCATGGCACGCAGGACACCCGGGTCGATGCGGCATTTTTTGCCTTCGAATAGATGCTTGGCATTTTTTTCCAGCAGAAATCGCAGCATCAAGGCGCGCCGGACAAAATAGAGCCTATCCTTTTTATCTACAGGATTCGGGCCTTTTATGTCCACATAACCCCGCAATCGACTGACAAAATCCGGTCCTTTTGCCTCTTTAAATTCCTGTTTATCAGGCAAATCTGATTTATTTTTCTTGGAATTTTCTGCTTCGTTCGAACTGCGTCTTGACGTGGATATCACGTCTTCTCGGCTAAACTCAGCAAAGGTACGGCTGGTACCACCAGCAAAAACAAAAATCGCTCGACCGATGGGATGCGTGGTTTCACCATCCCTAAACTTGCCATCATTCATGGGAGCGAGAAAGTATTTCAGCCAGCCGAGTTTGCCTTCAAATTCAGAATCAAATTCGTCAAAGAAGACGATGGGTATTTTTCCGTTCAGAGCCACATCGCGCACCTTATGAAAGGCAGCAATTAATTCATCCGGTGAGTTAAATTCGGAGAGATTAAATTCGAGTTTTTGTAATTTACCTGGTGCAACGCTTTCAGCAACTTCATTAACGCCAAAGGACTTGCCTGAGCCTGGTGGGCCAAATACTGCAATGGAGAGGGGGCGAGGTGCTGGTGAAGCAGCCAGATATTCCCGGATGAGGTTTTTTATGCCGGAGAAGCTTTCAATTTCAGAGCGGTCAAAAGTCCTGAAGTTGCGAAATTGACCAATTGGAACATGGTCCAGGGAAGGATCGTTGCCGTTCATGACAAAATTATAGGCCACACGCTCGGGCCCGGCCTGCGTCAGGTCGTCCAGAATGCACCAGAAATCGGGGTCTGCCGGTTCTGTGGCGGTCGGATTTGGCACCACGACGCTGCTAATGGCGCTCTCGAGACCATGGTCTGTTTTAAAGATTTCAGAGCCTGGCAAGGCGAGATGGGCCACATCTTTGCCAAAACCGAGCTGCCACAGACGACGTACGCTCCGCAGCCCTTCTCGAATTCCCTTTTCGATATCGTTAAACCCATTACAACATAGGTTGGCGGTGAAAGCGGCAACAAAAGCCGAGCCCACTCCCAGCATTTTACCGGGATAGCATTCAGCAAAACCGTCTTCACCAATTCGGGGATCAAAAAACATGTGGCACTCCACCACGCCAGCGCGACGTATGTACAGCAATGCCCCCTCTACACCTAAGCGCACGATCAAATAGGCACAGTTGTTCAAAGCGATAAGGTTAGGGTTGGAGGCCATCTGCCAGACAAAATCCTTGGCCGTGCGCTCCCAGGAAAGACGACGGCTTATCTTTACTCCTTCTTGTCTCAGGTCGTCAGCAGTTATAACAACGATCATGCGGTCAGCGTGGCCCTTCTGGATTTCTTCCCAAAGTGCCCCTTTTGCAAGCGGACTACTCATCTTAACGATTATGGTGGGGTGGCTTCCTTCTTTCAAGGCGGCAGGCCAGACCGCTTTTGTATCGCGGAATCCGTTGCCGGCATCATCAAAAACCAGAATCTCTGCATTGGGGTCGTCTTGTTTCACAGGCAAGACAGATGGGCTACCCTCAGCAGGGCAGGCAAAGCCTTTGTATTCTTTGACCCGGTAAACCGTGGTCTTCTTATCCTTTTCCGAAGTGGAATACGGAAAGCTATCCAGACTCACAAAAGATTGCAGGATTCCCCCGCTCGATGGGCCCTCGATATGGCTCAGCTCTGGTGCCAGCACTTCCAAACCCGAAGCGGACCGTACAAACTCTGCCAGTAAAAAAGCCCCGCCAGGTCGAGCGAAGCGCTTCACTCCTGGATAAGTTTGCCAGTTGTTTACTATACTGGAGGTAGAAGGAGGCGTTGAAACTTCAAAGCAATCAATGACACAATCGCCAGTGACCACTATTCTTCTTAAACTCTCTTCCTTTTTGCGTCTCTTAGCCATTACCTAAACAAGTGAGCTTAAGTTATTGATTTTCACCAGCACGCCCGGAAGGACTCGAACCCTCAACCCTCTGATCCGAAGTCAGATGCTCTATCCAATTGAGCTACGGGCGCGATTGCTGGGGTGCAGGGATTCGAACCCCGATTCCACGGTCCAGAGCCGTGTGTCCTGCCGTTGAACGACACCCCAAGTTTCGTAAATGTCTCAGAATTGCTATGAACTATTTTCGTTTTATCTTCAACGTGTTTTGTCTTTATTACCTACCAAGTTCACAGCAACTAATTTACAAGCTATGTTATTTGAGCACTACTCTTCAAATATTGGATAGCTTTTCTTAGTCGGCGCAGCACGGTTTCCCGGCCCAAGATTTCCATGATTTCAAACAGCCCTGGGCTAGCTGAACAGCCGGTAATAGCCAATCGTGTCGGATGGATCAGCTCGGCAGCACTTATATTCA
>JBHIAW010000254.1:0-3557 GCA_046758765.1 bacterium | reverse complement strand
ATAAATAAAAATAGAGGTGCTACGCATATATGCTTAGTGAATCCGACAAAGCCGTAATCATCAGGTACGCCAAGAAATACAATGCCGATACTATCTATCTCTTTGGTTCTTCCCTTAACGCGGATACCCACGCTCGGGATATCGATCTTGGTGTGAAAGGCATCGATCCCAAATTGTTTTTTAAATTTTATGGAGAATTGATGCGAAATCTCACCAAGCCAGTGGATTTGGTCGATCTTTCGCAAAAAACGCTTTTCAACGCGTTGGTCGAAAAAAGAGGCGCCAAGATTTATGGATGACCTCTTGGAAGATATCGCCGCTGAGAAGGAGCGATTAAATGCTACTCTCAAGGCATTGGAGAGAACACTACGCCGCAAAAGAAGAACGTTTGTCGAGCTTGCCGCAATAGCGACTTGTCTGCACAATGCCTATAGCGGCATTGAGAACTTGCTTAAACTTATTTTGAAGTATATAAACGTGCCCTTGCCGGAATCATCCACTTCTCACAAAGACTTGTTAGCACTGGCAGTCGAACAGGATATTATTTCTCAGCATCTGTTAGAAGCTCTCGACGAATACCGTGCTTTTCGACATTTCTTTGTGCACGGCTATGGCATCCTCTTGCAAGACGCGCCTTTGCAGCCTCTCGCTTTTTTCAATGAGGACAGTGCGGGCGCGGATAATTGATCGTTCATTTTTGCAACATAAGACACCCACACGTGAGTATCAATCATCATTCTCATTTAGAAGCTCCCACTCCTCCAATCCAACTGGCTGTGTTGGCCTCTTGTAAAACTTAACTGAACCAGCGAGTTTTTTTTCAATCGCCTTCTTCTCTGCTTCTTCGTCGTAAGGCAGGACCTTGGCAACAACCTTTCCCCGCTTGGTGATGAAAACCACTTGGCCATTTACTACCTCATTCAGATATTTGGAAAGATTGTCTTTGAACTCCTTCACGGCAACGGACAGCATGTTCTACTCCTGTTAATGACTATCAAAATATAGCTATAGAGATATGGCTTTCTCTGGCAAAACGCAAGTGCTTTTTTAAATCCTGTGGAAAATCACGTGCGACGCACTTTCGAAGTGTGTCGCACGTTTACAACCGCCTAATCCTCCAGACCCATTTTCTTCAATAAAGCAGTAAACCTCGGGTCGGAGCGCAGGTGGTCTACAGAGGGCATCACTTTTAGGTAAACCAGAAAATTATCACGAGCCTCATAGGCCTTTTCAAGCCATCCAAAAGCTTTATCGTTTTCACCGAGTCCAATATGGATTGTTGCGACTAAACTTGGCTTAATGTACCTCTGCTGAGAAAGTTGATGCAATTGATCTAGGATCTTCTGCGCTTCGTTTCTTTTGCCTGAGATTGCATGGATGTATCCTAGAAGTGCGACACCATTTGGATTGCCCCTTGAAAGGGTTATACCTTTTTGAACAGCTATACTAGCCTCCACAAGCATACCCTTTTCAACATAAGCCAGTCCAAGCCACAGGTAGGGAACGAAGAAATTCGGTTCCATTTCAATGGTCTTATTTAACTGTTCTATCGACTGGTCATAGCGGCGTGCATAGTAAAGAATGTAGCCTTCAACGGTGTGGTTCATCAACTCAAGTGGATCAAGCTCTTGAGCTCGTTTAATCTCTCCAATAGCCTCATCATGCCGCCCCATCCGTGTAAGAAACGCGGCATAAAGTCGATGTGCCTGCGCGTAGTCGGGATTTATTTTAATGGCATATTTGAACGTATTCTCAGCACTTGGCCAATCCCAATCAAACCAAAACCGGATATTTGCCAGCTCAGTGTGGGCTTCCGCGAGTAAGTCGTCAATTTCCAGAGCATGCACAGCGGCAGTCTTTGCTCTTGGAAATATATTACTCGGTGGGACATAACCATAATTTCCAATTAAGAAGTAGCATTGTGCCAGTGCGGCGTAAGCAAAAGCGAACTCTGAATCTATCTTAATTGCCTGCTTGAAGTACTCGATGCCTTTATTCAACCCTTGCGACGTCCTCTTGTTTGCGTAATAGTTGCCTTGTAGATAGAGATTATAGGCTTCGAGATTCTCCGTACCGCGCTTCTCTATCTGGCGCTTTTCAGTTGGTGACAACTCAACACGCAGCGCCGAAGCCACCTGCTGCGCCACTTCGCTCTGAATGGCAAACACGTCTGCAAGCTGCCGGTCATAGTCGTCTGACCAGATCGGCTCTTGCGTTTTAACATCCACGAGCTGCACCGTAATCCGTAGTTTATCCGCCGCTTTGCGCACGCTGCCTTCCAGTATCTTGCTCACCCTTAGCTCCTGACCAATTTCAGAGATAGTTTTGGGAGCCGTTTTGTAGTGCATCACTGAGGTTCTGGCAATCACGCCGAAGCCGGCAATTTTTGAAAGCTTTGAAATCATTTCATCGGTCATACCGTCGGCGAAATATTCGTCTTGCGGGTCGTGGGTGATGTTGTCAAAGGGTAGGACCGCCAGACGAATCTTCTCCCGAGAATCCGTCAACTCGCTGGTCTGGTCTCCTATCTTTTGCCAGAAGTACATTCCAGCCAGGACCAGCAAAAGGCCAAGGATTGCAAAGCTGCCGTACCGAACTGCGCGCTTTCTCAACGGCTGCTTTTCTATGGCCGGGTGTAGTTTAGAAGCGCCAGTCTCTATTTCTTTTCTGACCCGCCTCAAATCCACCAACATTTCATCGGCGTGCTGGTAGCGTTCATCCGCATCTTTGGCCACCGCCTTATTTACAATCTGTTCCAACTCCATCGGTACACCCGTTCGCAAGCCCGTGATTGGTTCGGCGTCTTCGTTCATGATGGAATAGACCACCGCCTGTTCGTAATCGCCTTTGAACGGAAGTTGGCCGGTGATCACTTCGTAGAGCAGCACCCCAAAGGACCAGATGTCGCTGCGGGAGTCCACTCTTTCCCCACGCGCCTGTTCCGGAGACATATAGGCAATGGTGCCCAGTGTGGTGCCTTCTTTGGTTACGATGGTCCCTCCTGTAAGCCTAGCCAGGCCAAAGTCCATGATCTTGGCCTGCCCATTATCGCTCACCATAACGTTGGCGCTCTTGATGTCGCGGTGCACGATGCCTTTGTTGTGTGCCTCCTGCAGACCTTCGGCAATTTGGATGGTGTAGTCTAGAACCTTCCGAAGGTTTTGAACCTTCGGAAGGTTGTCCCGGACAATGTCGTGCAACGATTGTCCTTCGATGTATTCCATGGCAATAAAGGAGTGCCCATCGGCTTCGTCGATTTCGTAGATGGTGCAAATATTGGGATGGTTTAATGCCGCAGCCGCTTGTGCCTCATGCACAAAGCGGGTCTTCTCCTCCTCACTGCCTAAGGCTTGGGCGGTGAGAAATTTCAAGGCGACAGTACGTTTGAGCTTGGTATCCTCGGCCTTGTAGACCACGCCCATGCCGCCTTCGCCGAGCTTTTCAAGGATTTTGTAGTGGGATATGATTTTGCCGATCATTTTTCTACACCCATTTTTCCCAGCAGCGCCGTGAACCTCGGCGCCGTACGCGCGCTCTCGAACGGCAGCCACTCACTT
>JBHIAW010000253.1:0-3628 GCA_046758765.1 bacterium | reverse complement strand
GCACCGCAGAGTCTGACTTTTCACACAGTCTGTGAACGAGTACGGCTGGTTACCTTACCGTAACTGAGGTTTTACTAATTACTATCTTTTCCTCTTAACTGTTCTTTTCTTACCGCCTTTCTTGACGGTTTTCTTTTTCCCTCCCTTGGTTTTGGTGGTTTTCTTAGCCCCCTTCTTAACTGTTGTCTTACCTGTTTTCTTATTCTTCGTCTTCTTAACGCCTTTTGTTACTGTCGTTGTTTTTCCTCCCGATGTAGTTTTCTTGGTCACTTTCTTAATTCCTTTGGTGCCAGCAGCAGTGTGAGTGACTTTCGTCTTCTTCTTAACCAGAGTAGAGGAATGGGGCTTGTAATGTACTTTAGTGACGGTTTTAACTCTACTGGTTTTGGTGACCGAGAAAGTAGGTCTCCTCGTCAACTTGACCGTGCGGGTGCGATAAACATTAAGCGTTACTGGACGATACGGTCGCCACCAGCGCGGATAAAATCCAAAATAGAAAACTGATCGGTAAGGGCGGTAGACCGGTCTGTAAATCCAGGGGATGATTGGCCAGGTGTGGATATGAACATACGTTGGCACGACGTAGTAATCCACTCCATAGATGACTTCATTACCATGAACCTGCATGTTGTAGCCATCGTCGCCGGTCTTCTCAACTTCAATCGTTGCTACATCCTGGAATTCATTCTCCGCAAGTGGCACTTGAAGTATGATCACGTGAGTGTCACCGGCGACCTCCTCAACAACCCGGATAAAATCGACTTGACCGTTTTCATCTAAGTCGAGATTGTTAATACCAACATCGGGATCGTTGAGAGCTTTTTCAAATTCTTCAAGATTTTCTGAGTCTTTGAACAATTCACTGACAGCTTTTAAGTCCAAGCCTTCGGCTGCTTCCGAAGTTGGAGCCACTACTGTGACCTCTTCTTGAGCCGAAACAAGACAATAACTAGCTAACAGAAGTAGCAAAGTCGCTGATGTTACAAGCCGTTGTTTCATTCTTTCCTCCTATTTTTTGGTGAAGGAGTTGCTATAAATTATGAATTTATACATGGATTTGTTGTCCGACGTTTCGCTTTCCGCAGTGGGCTGCTCGTTTGATTCAAGTTTAGCTGAGAAATTCTTCAATTGATCCTACACTGACAAGGCTTGAAATGCGTAATTTACTATTCAGAAATTCGGTATCTGGGCGCCCAGCAACGTGAGGCTGAGCTGCAAAGGGATTCCGTGCACTTAATTCGTACTAATCTTTATTCTATCTCGTAAAGAAATCTATCAACAATTTAGTAAATTCTTTCACATCCTTTTCATTTAATCTGCCGAGCATTTTTATAATAATGGATTTATCAATAGCAGCAAAATTAATCGCGTAAATTATTCATCCGACCACACATTTTCCATCGACTTTCTGAATTCTCAGGCTTTGAAATGGCGCCGGGTTGCCTTTGCTTTTTGAGCTGACTTTCAAAAAGTGCCGCTCCTAAGACAACAACTTGTGGAGAAACACCATCCTCTCCAACTTCTTGTTTTTTGAAATAATTATTATTCAAATATTCTTTCTCTACAAAGTGGGTGTCAAATTCTCCAGAAACAAATTTTTCACTATTCATCACCATCATGCAAAAAGGTATGGTGGTCTCGATCCCGGCAATTTGGTATTCGTTTAAGGCTCGTTTCATGCGCTCAATGGCTTCTGGCCTGGTTTTTCCCCAAGTAATTAGTTTAGAAATTAACGGGTCGTAGTAGACCGATATCTCCGCACCCGCATAGAAACCATTATCTTCACGAACCCCTGGCCCATAAGGTGGCGCCAAACAACTGATTTTTCCCGTCGAGGGGAGAAAATTATTTGCTGGGTCTTCTGCATATATTCGGCATTCAATGGCGTGACCGATGAAATGAATCTCTTTCTGCTTAAAGCCAATAGGTTCGCCAGCCGCAATGCGTATTTGTTCCTTAACCAAATCTATTCCCGTAACCATTTCGGTGACTGGATGTTCGACCTGCAAACGGGTGTTCATCTCTAAGAAATAAAAATTTCGATTCTTGTCCATCATAAATTCAATAGTGCCGGCATTTTGATAGCCACAAGCCTGCGCCGCCTTTACCGCTGCACGCCCCATCTTTTCTCTGAGAGTTTCGTCTATATAATTGGATGGTGCTTCTTCGATAATCTTCTGATGCCGGCGTTGGATAGAACATTCGCGTTCTCCTAAATGCACCACATTGCCGAATTGGTCGGCCAAAATTTGAAATTCGATATGCCTGGGGGCTTCCAGATATTTTTCAACATAAATTCGGTTATCTCCAAACGCGGACTCGGCCTCGGATTTCGCTGCCCGGAATGCTGCCGTGATCTCGTCGCCAGCTTTAACTATTCTCATGCCTTTGCCTCCGCCACCGGCCACGGCCTTAAGCAAAACCGGGTATCCTAAATCATTTGCCATCACTTCAGCGGAGGCAGCATCTTTTAATGCCTGCTGCGACCCAGGAACCACGGGCACCTTGGCTTGAATCATACGTCGCCGTGCCGCTGTTTTGTCTCCCATGAGTTTCATGGCTTGCGGAGGTGGTCCAATAAAAGCCAATTGTGCTGCAATAACCTTCTTAGCGAATTCCGGATTTTCTGCCAAGAAACCATATCCCGGATGGATCGCTTCAGCACCTGATTTCTTAGCGACGGCAATTATTTTTTCTTGGACTAAGTAACTTTCTCTGGAAGGTGGCGGACCTATCAAATATGCTTCATCTGCCATCCGCACATGAAGCGCTAAACGGTCTACTTCAGAATAAACCGCTACGGTAGCTATGCCCAACTCCTGACAAGCACGAATAATCCGCACAGCTATTTCGCCGCGATTTGCAATTAGGATCTTTTTGAAAAGACTATTGCTCATACTCCTCTTGAAAACTCTTAATGGCCTTGCCTTCGTTATTGTAATTGACTATTACGCTATCTAACTTAGCAATCCGAATGAGGTTTAGGAACTTTTGATTGCTATTCACTAATCTTAACATTCCAGATTTTGCCTTGGTCTGTCGTGCAGCAAACAATAGTGCTCCCAGCCCCGAGCTGTCGACATAATCCACTTCCTTTAAATCTATCAAAATTCTGTGCTCTCCCACTTGTTCAATCAGTCTCAGGATTTCGGTTTTCAACTCAGGCGCGATATCCGTGTCCAGTCTGGGTTGCAAAATTCGAATTATGAGTACGTCGCCTATTTTCTCTTCGCGATATTCCATATTTGACCCCTATGATATCACCAGTCAGACCTTTGTTTTTTGGGTTAAGAATTCAATGTCTTAGAGCGTTCGCCATACATTAGAAATAGAGCAGTTCTTCTGGATCAATACTTGTTATTTATTCTAAAATAAAGGTGACTTTCAGTGTTACTCGATATTCCGAGATTTTACCATTTTCAATTTTTGCTTTTTGGGCGATGATTTCAGCTCCCGTGATATTCCTTAAGGTGGAAGCCGCTCTATCTATTCCCGCTTGAAATGCTTCTTGAAATCCTGCGGTTGAAGATGCGGTGATTTCACTTACTCTTGCTACGGCCATAATTATCCTCCTTCTGTTTTTTGATTTTAGTACAATAATATTTAGAAGAACTGCTCTACTCTAAAT
>JBHIAW010000252.1:0-3648 GCA_046758765.1 bacterium | reverse complement strand
GTTAAGAAAAATCCCGCGGATCGGTAATTCTGCCAGTCACCGCTGAGGCCGCTACCGTGTATGGTGAGGCCAGATAAACCTGAGCTTGTTTTGAGCCCATTCGCCCCGGGAAATTTCGATTGGTGGTGGAAATACACACCTCGTCACCGTTCAGCCGACCAAATGTGTCAGCCGGTCCCCCCAAGCAAGCGGCGCAGGAGGGGGGTCCAATGTGGGCCCCGGCATTCTCAAAAATTTCCCACAAGGTTTGACCGTTCACTTTTTCCGACTTTAGAGCACTGGCGATCTTCGAGGTGGCCGGAACCACAAAGGTATCAATTTTTAACGAGTTCCCGCTAATTATTTGGGCTGCCGCAATGAAATCCGTGATCTTACCACCGGTGCAAGACCCAATGTAAGCTCGATTTAAGGGTGTGTTGCGCAGATCCCATACTGTGGCTTTGTTATCGGGAGAATGAGGCCTGGCCACCAGGGGTTGTAATTCTTTGGATTTGTACACCCGAACCGTGTGATACTTTGCTGCCGGATCGTTGAACACCGGTTCAAAGGGGTGGTTCGTTCGAGCACGCACATACTCAAAAGTTACTTCATCGGGTTCGATTACACCATTTTTACCCCCGGCTTCGATGACCATATTCGCCAACGTCATGCGAGCTTCCATGTCGAGTGCCTGCACGCCGTCCCCGGCGAATTCCATCGCTCTGTAGTTGGCCCCGTCTACCCCAATGTCCCCAATAATTTGTAGAATCATATCTTTGGCCATTATGTAAGGCGGGATCTCGTCTTCGAAAACGAATTTCATGGTCTCAGGCACTTTAACCCACAGTTTTCCGGTTCCCAGAATGAAGGCCGCATCGGTATTGCCAATGCCCGTGGCAAATCCTCCAAATGCTCCGGCGGTACATGTGTGGGAATCGGTTCCAAAAAGCACGGCGCCGGGACGAACGAACCCTTCCTCGGCCAGAGCGATGTGGCAAATCCCTTTGTATTTTTCTGTACCCACATCGTAAAAGTTGGGCAACGCTTGCTCTTTTACAAACTCCCGCAATATTTCCACATTGCGTCTGGCATAGGGATCTGAGGTGAAAATGTAATGGTCCGGAATAATCACTACTTTCCGGGGATCCCAGACACGGGCCGTATCCCCAAATTCTCGCTTAAATATGGCTATGGTTGGCGGTCCGCAGACGTCATGGGTCATCAAAATATCCACATCAACCCAAACGTTCTCTCCGGGTTGTACCCGGGTTTTGCTTGCGTGCTTCGCTAAGTTTTTTTCAGTAATGGTCATCATTCATGCTTCATTTAAATACACGTGTTTGCTTTCTTCAATGAATTTTTCATCTACAACTGTGACTTTCTTGGCAGCGATGGCGATGAGCTCCTCATCTAGAACGACTTTCTTCTGGTCGGCAAGCCGAATAAAGGCTTTGTAGACTTCATTCAATTCATCCCTGGTGAGATCGAATCCCAATTCTTTGAGACGATTGTTCAGTGCGTTACGTCCGGAGTGCTTCCCGAGTACCAATTTGTTGCTTGGGATACCCACGGACTGGGGGGTCATAATCTCGTAGGTCATGGGATTTTTCAACACGCCATCCTGATGAATCCCGGCTTCATGTGCAAAGGCATTTTGACCCACGATGGCTTTGTTCGGTTGCACCCCAATTCCGGTAATGTCTGCTAATAACTGGCTGGTAGGATAAATTTCTGTGGTTCTGACTCGGGTGTCAATTTCAAAGCTGGTTTGTCGGCTTTTGAGCGCCATCACAATTTCTTCCAGGGAGGCGTTGCCTGCACGCTCACCGATGCCATTGATGGTACATTCCACCTGACGCGCACCACTCATGACTGCGGACAACGAATTGGCTACCGCCAGGCCTAAATCATTATGACAGTGAACGCTCAAGACGACCTCATTTATTCGCGGCACCCGCTCACGGATTTGATTTATTAAATCACCGAATTCCCACGGGATACTATATCCCACGGTATCGGGCACATTGAGCACCGTGGCGCCAGCTTCGATGACGGCTGAAAAAATATCAAATAGAAATTCGGGATCACTGCGCGAGGCGTCCTCAGCCGAAAATTCCACATCCCCGCATAAGCTCCGAGAATACTGAACCGACCAGACCGCATCTCGTAGTACTTCCGTCCGGGTCTTCTTCAGCTTATATTTTAAATGAATATCCGAGGTCGCGATAAAGGTATGGATGCGCGGATGGGTAGCATATTTTAGCGCCTCCCAGGCGCGGTCGATATCTTCCTTTTTGGTACGGCAAAGTCCTGCTACCGTACAGGTCTTGATTCTTTTGGCGACCTCACGCACGGCTACAAAATCTCCCTCGGATGCGATAGGAAAACCGGCCTCGATAATATCTACTTGCACGCGCTTTATTTGTTCAGCTAAGCGGATTTTCTCTTCCAGATTCATGCTAAATCCCGGGGCTTGCTCGCCGTCCCTTAGTGTAGTATCAAATATCATGACCCGCTTTTCCATCTAAATCCTCCTTTCCCAAGCAAATCTTAATCCTCCCGCAGGGTGGTATCGAACACCTTAATTTCTTTTCTCATCCTAGCTCTTTATTATTCCCTATTTTGAATCCAAGCCATCATTTCCCTGAGACTTCTCCCAACGTTTTCAATCTGCAAATTTTTATGTTCTTTGCGCAGGGCATTCATGACCGGCCGTCCCGCCTTATTTTCCAGAATCCACTCTCGGGCAAAAGAACCATCTTGAACCGCGTGAAGAGTCTCTCGCATCCGTTGCTTGGTTTCTTCGTCAATGATTATGGTTCCGCGAGTCATGCCACCATATTCGGCTGTGTCACTGACGGAATAATACATGCCAGCGATCCCCCCTTCATAGAATAAATCAACGATGAGTTTCATTTCGTGTAGGCATTCGAAATAAGCAATTTCCGGCTGATACCCTGCTTCCACGAGTATTTCAAATCCTGCTTTAATGAGTTCAGTGACACCTCCACACAAAACCGTCTGCTCACCGAAAAGATCGGTTTCAGTTTCTTCCTTAAAGGTGGTTTCAATGACGCCCGCCCGGGTTCCTCCAATTCCTTTAGCATAAGCCAAAGCCAAATTCTTTGCTTGACCGGTGGCGTCCTGGTACACCGCTAATAGACACGGAACACCTCTACCCTCGGAAAACACACGTCGAACCAAATGGCCTGGCCCTTTTGGTGCCACCATGAAAACGTCCACGTTTTTGGGGGGAATGATTTGATTAAAGTGAATATTAAAACCATGGGCAAATGCCAACGCATTGCCCGAGTTAAGGTTTGGTCGAATGTCATTTTCATAGGCTTCCACTTGATTCTGGTCTGGTAATAACACCATGACCACATCCCCCAGCTTTGCAGCTTCCGCAGTCTCAGCCACCTCGAGACCTGCGGCTTCGGCCTTTTCCCAGGAAGCGCTGTTTTTCCGAAGGCCCACCACTACCTGTATGCCACTGTCTTTTAGATTTAAAGCGTGAGCATGCCCTTGGCTGCCATAGCCCAGAACCGCAACTGTTTTTTTCGATAACAAATTCAGATCTGCATCTGATTCATAATAAAGTTTCATGTTCTTTATCCTCTTTTCATTGACGTATTGGTTATTTATTATTGTCTATTGATTATTGACAAT
>JBHIAW010000251.1:0-3695 GCA_046758765.1 bacterium | reverse complement strand
ATGAAAACATAAAAGCTTCGAAAGAGTCCCCTCGCGTTTGTTAACCATTTGCATGCAAAACCAGTGATTAATTTGCAGCTAAATTTTTGTGGACTGTATATTCCGATTTTTACGCTTGGTATCTCTTGATAACTACACTGGCATTGGTACCACCAAAACCAAAGGAATTGGATAGGCAGATGTCCACTTTTGCTTTACGTGGTTGATTAGGTACGTAATCGAGATCGCACTCCGGGTCTGGGGTTTCATAATTTATGGTGGGTGGTAATATCTGATTTTCTATTGCCTTAATGCAGTAAATTGCTTCAATTGCGCCAGCGGCTCCCAAGAGATGACCGGTCATAGATTTAGTGGAACTCATTGCCAACTTATGGGCATGATCTCCAAATACTTCTTTCACGGCTTTGGTTTCTGTGATATCGTTAAGCGGGGTTGAGGTGCCGTGGGCGTTGATATAGTCCACTTCGTCTGGTTGAATGCCAGCGTTTTTAATGGCGTTACGCATGCAGGCCATGGGTCCTCTGCCTTCTGGATCGGGTGCGGTAATATGAAACGCATCGGTACTCATGCCGATTCCAATAATTTCAGCGTAAATATTTGCGTTGCGTTTTTCAGCAAAGGCTAATTCTTCCAAGACAAGCACGCCCGCTCCTTCGCTTGAGACAAAGCCATCTCGATGCAAATCAAAAGGTCGGCTGGCTTTCTCTGGCTCATCATTCCGGGTAGAGAGTGCTTTGGCGTTTGCAAAGCCAGCCATGGCCACAGGTACCAAAGTAGCCTCTGCACCGCCGACAAGCATGGCTTCAGCATCCCCTCGCAATATGGAATAGTAGCCATCGGCTATGGCATGAACGCCGGTGGAGCAGGCCGAGACCACGCCATAGCTTGGACCGCGTAATTTGTATTTAATGGCGACTTGCCCAGATGCTAAGTTAATGATCGCCGAAGGAATAAAAAATGGTGAAATCCGGCCGATCTGACCACCATAGGCTTTCAAAGTATTTTGTTCAATAACCGTAATGCCGCCTTGACCTGAGCCGACAATGACCCCTATCCGTTCTGTATTTGATTCATCAATAATCAGCTTCGAATCTTTCATGGCTTCTTCTGATGCAGCCATAGTAAACTGGATGAACGGGTCCATCTTTTTTATTTCTCTTTTATCAATGTAATCTTCCGGATTGAAATTCTTTACCTCACCAGCAATTTTCACAGTAAATTCCGGAATATCAAATTTTGTCAATGGGCCAATGCCAGATTTACCAGCTAATATGTTATGCCAATTTTCTCTCACGTTTAGTCCAATCGGTGTGACCATACCCATCCCGGTGACCACAACACGCCGTTTCATTTCTCCCATAGTTTTCTCTCCTCTCTCCTTAGTTGAATGGGATAATTAATGATAGAAGATGCAATCGTTACACCGCAGCACCATAGAAGCCACCAATCCCATAAGTTCTTTTGTCTTTGCGGGAAGCGCTCCTTGAACGTAAGCCTTATGATCTAGTGCGAAAAACTTCTTATAGTCCTTGAAGTCACAGTTCAAAATTCTCTCGTTCATTTCAGAACGATATTTGCGTTTCGCAGAAGCTGTTATTTTCATGTGAAATCCCAATGGTCAACTTTAGAATTACAGGATTTGCTCAAATGGCTAAATAGTAGTCATACTTTCGAACCTTAAATGTAAATCCCAACAACTAAAAAGTCAAGATTTAAAAATGGGATGGTAATTTTTTCTTGCTTTTGCTCTTGGTTTCTGCTATTTTTCAGTGATCTACAGTCTGAATAGTTATAATAATTCTTACAAATTGAGAAGGTTAGCCTTTTGCATAAGGAGGTTAGAATGAGCCTTGAGACCCTGAGCCAGCTCTTCAAATTCAATGTGACTCATTACAACAAACCAGACCTGCTGATTTATCGGGGTCATGACGGCGCGTTTTACAACATTTCAAGTAATGAGTTTAAAGACAGGGTAATTTATTTTGCATTAGGACTTAAGGAATTGGGCGTGAAACCCAATACAAAGATTATACTAGTTTCAGAAAATCGTCCAGAATGGCACATTATTGATTTTGCCTGTCACCTGCTAAACGCTGTGGTAGTCCCTATTTTCCCTACTCTAATTTCAGAACAAATTGAATATATAATACAAAACAGTGAAAGTGAATTGGTCATCATATCCACCGAAATACAGGCTGACAAAATTCATCAAATACGTAATAAGTTGAAGAAAGTCAAGCAGATTTTGGCCATTGAGCCTACAGCGGTCAACGACGAAATAATCGGGTTTGAAAGTGTATTGGAAATGGGTAGAGAGCAGGACGGTACAAATTTTTTAGATGAAGCCGTTAGAGCAGCTAAACCAGACGTTGTTGCTACTCTTATCTACACTTCGGGCACCACTGGTTTGCCAAAGGGCGTGATGTTAAGTCATAAAAATATGGTATCTAACGTCTTAGCCTGTTCTGAAGTTCTTGAACTTGACGCCTCAGATCGGGGGCTTTCTTTTCTGCCATTATCCCATGCGTTTGAAAGAACCGTAGACTATCTATACTTCTACCGAGGCGTTAGCGTTGTCTATTCTAAAATTGAGACGGTGGCTCAGGATTTAGCGGAATCGCATTGCACCGTGATGGCGGCGGTGCCGAGATTCTATGAAAAAGTAAAAACTCGTATTGAAGTTAACGCACAACAGGAGGGGAGGATTAAGAGCAAGATATTTGATTGGGCTGTAAAAGTAGGCAAAAAGAAAGCTGATTGTCGTTTTAGGGGTGAAAATGGTGGACTTTTTCTCAATCTTAAATACAGCTTAGCCAATAAATTGGTCTTTTCCAAAATAAAAGCCCTGACTGGTGAAAACATGAAATATTTTATTTCAGGCGGCGCACCCCTCTCACCAGAAGTCGCGTATTTCTTTTACGCTCTCGGGTTAACGGTCTTAGAAGGATATGGTTTGACAGAAACGTCTCCTGTGATTTCGGTTAATTCTCCTGAAAAACCAAAACTTGGTAAAGTCGGGAAAGCATTACCGGGAATCGAAGTTAAAATAGCCGGGGATGGGGAAATATTAATAAGAGGACCAAATGTGATGATGGGATACCACAAAATGCCAGAGGAGACCAAAGAAGTGATTGGGGATGGATGGTTTCATACCGGGGACATCGGACAACTGGACGAGGAAGGGTATTTGTCCATTACCGATAGAAAAAAGCAGCTTATCGTAACCTCGGTAGGGAAAAAGGTGGCGCCGCAGGCAATTGAAAAGGCGGTGGAAAACAGTCAATACATCGATCAAGTGGTGTTAATTGGAGAAGGACGCAAGTTTATCAGCGCTTTAATTGTACCTGATTTCGAAATACTCAGAAATTATGCCGAAGAGCATCATATCGAAGCAGATGGAAATGAAGCATTAATTAAGAGTCCAGCAATTATTGATCTAATTCAGAAAGAAATCGCTGCGCGGCAAAAGCATTTGTCCGACTATGAAAAGATTCACCAATTTCGCTTACTGCCAAAAGCGTTTACCATCGAAGATGGCCAACTTACTCCGACCTTGAAAATTAAACGACAAGTCGTGGAACAAGAATACGCTGACTTGATAGAAGAGATGTATGCAAGTTAAGGAACTAATAAAGCAGCTAACGAGACTGTCGAAAAAGCCTAAGATGTCACTGCGAGGAATGCCAATGACGAAG
>JBHIAW010000250.1:0-3699 GCA_046758765.1 bacterium | reverse complement strand
AGCGTTTCTAAAACGCATATCTTAGCACAAAATAAACATTATCATTTTTCTCAAACTGGCCCAAGAAAGTATGGTTTTTTTCCCCACCAAGGAGGATGCCCCCTGCAGCTAACCATACGCCATTACCCAACTCAGACCTAATTTCAGGATTTATGTAATAATCTTTATCATTTGGACTGTAAAACGTAAATAAAGAAAATCGCACGGTTTGATACTTAAAAAGCTGAGTTATTCGCAAACTCAAAGTGTGACGAAACTCTCTTCGCTTCGGAAAAGCCGATGGCAGATTCTGCACATATTGTGTGTAGTTCTGAATTCGCTCTCCATAATATTGTAGTCCTAGGGTTAAATTTTCTCTAAAGGCGCGCTGATAACTCGCCAAAAAACGGACCTGTGAGTTTTCGATTCCCGGGTTGGTTCCTTCTGAATCATCGCGTGAGTCGTAATAGCCGCTTTCCAGGCTCAGCACCCCATTTAGAAAAGCGCCTTGCAAGCTGCCACCGTAGACATTAAGACGGGGGTGTGTGAATGTTAGCTGTCCCAGGCCAGAATCGATTATCATGCCTGGCGGGCTGCCCCAAAAGCCGCGGTAGAAATAGAGTGAAATATCAAAATTCCCAAGATATCGATACAGGCGAGCGGCGATTTGTGTATTCTTAAAAGTCATGCTTGGCTGCACTTCTTTTCTGTTGGTAATGGTCGGCACCGGATCAAAAGCCAATAGACGTTCACCGCGCGGCAGGACGTCTGCTTGGTAAAAGGGGATAGCGATGATTTGAAGCGAAGCAAATTCAGGGAAGAAATTGATATTGATGGCATCGGAGCCAACTTTTAGATATTGCAATGGTTGACCAGATAGGAACGCCACCCAATTTTTGGGAAACACATCGTTGATAAAAACCAAATCGCCGACGCCCCAGGTGATGATCTGTCGGCCGGCCCGAATATCAAATTTACCCAGCGTTAAATCTATGTATGCTTCGCGTATATCAAAATCCGCCTGCTTATCTATGGCATCATAAAACAAATCAATTTTCCCCAAAAGCTGGGCAGCCCCCCCGGAGCGCGTTACTTCCAATTGAACTCGCTCATCACCAAGCAGGTAATCGGGCAGCGATTCGCCATGTGGGGTGCGAGCCTCTCCTACGTCCGCAACCCGCAAAGAAAAATTGGTTTGTACAAAACCGTGAAGGTCGAACTCTTGAGCTTCTAGTGGAGTGATCCAACCCCAAAAAAGGAAGATCACCAACTCAAATGTAAAAAACACAGAATGACACGAAGATAACCGAAAAACCTTCATAAAATAACTCTAATGTCCAACTTCTCCGGATTTAGGTTCAAATATCGTTTCTCAATGCAAAATGAAAAGTGCAAATTGAAAATTGAAAAATGTTTGCACTTTGTATTTTGATATTGTCATTTCTACTCCTTCGGTTTTGGACCAACGAATGTCATTATTGCAGGAAGAACGACAAGGTCAAACACCAGCGCCAAAAAAATCACAATGCTGGCTAAGATGCCGAAGTTGACAACAGGGTTGAAACTGGCAAGAACTAGAACCAGAAACCCCAGGCTTAATACAATACTCGTATAAATAATTGGTCTGCCAGCACTGTTTATCGCATTGGCGATAGCATTCTTGATATCACTCGGTTGTTTTATTTCTACTTTCAATCTGGATAAGAAATGAATGGTATCATCAACAACTAAGCCTAGTGCGACACCAGCAATCATCACGGTCCCGACATCGAGGGAAATTCCTAAAAAAGGCATGAATGCCAAAGTGAATAGTATCGGCAGGAAATTTGGAATCATGGCCAGAATAGCAAGCTTAAATGAGCGCAGCATAACCAGAATTGCAAGAGAGATCACAACAAAAGCCAGTAGAAAACTTTTGATCTGACTGGATAAAAGATAACGTTCCATCTGATTCATTAAATAGACCATGCCTGTGGGAGTAACTGTTGCGGTATTTCCAAATATTTCCTGCATGCGTTTCTCGATTTCAGGCATCTGATGGGCCAGCCTTTGGGTTTCATTCATCTCGACTCTTGCCATAATTCTCCCTCTGGAGTAATCGTCAGATAAAAATTCTGCAATATCTTTGCTTCCTTCAACAATGAATAGTTGCTGAGCCACCTCAATAGATGAAGCAGGAATAATAAACTTTCGCTGGTCTCCGCCATGGAATGCCCGGTTCAAAGATTTAACCATATCAACCGCTGAATAGACCCCGGTAATACCATCAATTTCTTTTAGGTAGGTGTGAAAATGTTCCATCTTTTGCAGTAATGAAGGGTTTTTTAGAGCCTCCTCCATTTTAGCATCAATAAAGAACTCCAGCGAAGCGGTACCGCCAACACTGGCATCAATCCACTCTGTTTCAAGACGGACTACGTCATCCTTCCTGAAGTAGTCAAGAGTATTTGTACCAATAGTAAGGTGAGTTAATGACAAAACCGCTGGAATAGCGACTAAAAAGGTAATGAGAATAACGGTGATAGCCATTCCCTTTTGCCAGTGCCCCAACCAGGTGAGCAATTTAGCGAAAAACCCACGTTGGATTTGCTCACGATATTTCTCCTTGGGATAAGGAATGATGGAAAGTAATATGGGCAGTAGAAATATCGTGATAATAAATGCAAACAGTACCCCGGCGGCGGCCACCAACCCAAACTGCCGGATGGGGACCAGGTCGGCACTGAGTAGCGAGAGTAAACCAAAAGCAGTGGTCAAACTGGTCATGAAACAAGGAGCTAATAAGTTACTGAAAGAGCTCTCGATACATTCGGATTTTGTCAGTTGGCCCGTTTTGGCTTCTTGAAGATAATCGGCGATGAAATGCATCGAATCGGCAATAGCCACCGCCATAAGCAAAGGTGTGATAATTGTCGAAATGATGTTTATCCTGTATCCCAAAAGAACCAGAAATCCGTAGGTCCAAATTACAGATAAGACAATAACGATGATTGGCAACACTAATAGCTCCAAACGCCGAAACATTGAAAACACAATCGCAACAATGATAAGCACCATAAGCGGCATAAAACGCGATTGATCTCTTTGGTTATATCGCAACAGCGCATCGTCCAAAACCGCTGTACCGGCCACATAGAAATGCTTACCCGTTTTGATCTCTTCTTCATTCAAAAGTGCTCTTATTTTATTTAGCAGATCGACTTTGTAATCAAACTCACCAATGATGTGGTCGATTTCAGCAACGATTGCGGTATTTCTGGCATCAGAAGAGATCAAAGTCCCGGGAATAAAAGGATCAGCAAGCGCCCTTTGCTTGATAGAAATCAGTTCTGTCGAAGAGGAAGGGATTTCATTCACCAGGGGATCAAAGTAAACACTCTCGCCTTCGCCATAGACTATCTTGGCTGTTGTAAGACTCAGCACCCGTCTGACATGGGGCAGGTCTTCCAATTTCTTGCTAATCGTGTCAATCAATAGTAAGTTCTCAACGGTAAAGACCTCTTCATCTCTGAAGGCGATAGCAATAATTTCATCCGTTCCAAATTGCTCCAGAAATCGCCTATAGTCTATGAGATCATCCTCAAGAAAATAGGTTTCGATGGTGTTATCAAACTTCACTTGTGCTGCAAACCAACCAAAGAATATTGTAACCCCTAACAATAGGGTAGATACAAAAATCCTATGATTCATAATGAAAACAAAGAGCATGTTTCTCATAAC
>JBHIAW010000249.1:0-3720 GCA_046758765.1 bacterium | reverse complement strand
CCTCTGTGTCCAATTTATTCATTTCTTAAATGTGCCAGTAGATCTTCAACAAAAATTTCAAGGTGCTCTCCTGGGCACGTTTGTGGGTGATGCTTTGGGGATGCCGGTAGAAGGCTGGTCTCCCAAAGCCATTGCCAAGAGATATGGCCAGGTGCGGGACATGCTCGACGCTCGTCTTGGCAAAGGCACCTACACCGATGACACCCAGATGATGATCGCGGTGACGGAATCATTGGTAGGGTGTCATGGCTTTGATGGCGAGGATATGGCCCAGCGCTTTTTAGAAAGCTACGAGCCGCTTCGTGGTTACGGCAGCGGAACGGTACAGGCTCTAAAATTACTTGAAGAAGGTGTTCCCTGGAATTTAGCCGGAAGAAAAGTCTTTGAAGGGGGCTCGTTTGGTAATGGTGCCGCTATGCGGATTGCCCCGATTGGACTTTTTTATTATGATGATCCGTATGAGTTGCGCGAGAAAGCTTATCTTGCAAGCCAGATTACCCATGCGCATTCATTGGGAAAAGAAAGTGCCGCGCTGCAAGCCTTTGCCGTAGCCCGGGCCTTGTTGGCCAATCCAGAAGACTCTTTGGACGTAATTGCTTTTTGGGCAGACCTTAAAGAATTCGTAGAGCCCGAAGCTACCGATTTGTTGATTAGACTTGAACACGTCCGAAAGTTCCTAAGCGGCCAGCCAGAAATCGAGACCCTGGTTTCAACTTTAGGAAATGATAGTCGTGGGTTTGCTTCAGTGCCCGCGGCTATTTTTGCTTTCTTATCCCATTGGCATTCCTTTGAAGAAGCTGTGGTTTATGCTGTATCCCTCGGTGGAGATACAGACACGATTGGGGCTATGACCGGGGCCATTGCTGGAGCATTTCATGGAATCAGTAAAATCCCAGGACGATGGTTAGACGATTTAGAAAATGACGACAAAGGAAGAGATTATGTCATAAAACAAGCTACCTTGTTATATGAAACCAAAATGAAAATAGTGTAACCTTTTTCCTTGACTTTGTTCATGGTGTTAATTAATATGTTGGATAGGGCTTAGCCTAAGAATATGATTTCAAAAAATGCAGGTTAAGATTTGGTTAAAAGAATCGTAACTAAACGAAGTCTACGTGAGTCCTCATCAATTAAGGATGACTTGGCTTATTGGTTAACTAAACTGCCTGAAGAACGAGTAGCGGCGGTGGAAAATTTAAGAAGGCAATATCATGGAAGTACAACCAGACTTCAGAGATCTGCTCGCGTTATTCAACGTACATAAGGACATGGCAGATTTAGAAGCTCTTGGGGAAGAATGAGTTTCTATGAGCCGTTATACTATTCACTAGAGGCGGACAGAGGAGAGCAAACGTTTCCACCATTTCTCAACATTAATATCAAACCCAACTAGCCTTTATTGGATCCAGAGACCGTCATGGACAAAAAAGAAGTTACAGCCATTTTGCAGGAAATTGGCACACTTCTGGAACTTAAGGGGGAAAATCCTTTTAAATGCCGGGCGTATGAAAATGCAGCAAGAACCATTTCAGGTTTGACAACGGACATCAACGAGCTGGTCGAAACAGAGGAAATTCGTAACTTTAAAGGCATTGGAGAAGCTTTAGCGCAAAAGATCAAAGAATTAGTAACCACGGGCAAGCTTCAGTACTATGAGGACCTAAAAGCCTCGATTCCAAAAGGGCTGATCGAAATGACTGCTATCCCCGGACTGGGACCTAAGAAGATAAAGCGGGCGTACGATGAACTGGACATTAAGAGCATAAGTGAATTAGAATACGCCTGCAAAGAAAACCGATTAGTGGATTTAGATAGTTTTGGCGCAAGAACTCAAGAGAAAATTCTTCAAGGCATTGAATTTGTTAAGAAGTACAAGGAACGCCATCTTTATCATCACGCCGAAGCCGCGGCCCTGCCTCTTTTTGAAGCGGTTTTGAATCATCCTAAGATTATTAGGGCGAGTTTGGGCGGGAGTCTGCGTCGGAAAAAGGAGACCATCAAAGATATCGATATCGTGGCCAGCGCTAAAGACGAAGACCGAGACCAGCTCATGAACTTTTTTGTTTCTCAACCTAATGTAGAAACGGTTACGGCAAAGGGAGACACCAAATCCAGTGTTACGTTGAAAAGTGGCATCAATGCGGATTTGCGGATTGTGACCGACCAGCAGTTTCCTTACGCTTTACACCATTTCACAGGCTCCGCCGAACACAACACCGCTATGCGAAGTTTGGCGAAAAAAATGGGCATGAAGATGAGCGAGTATGGCCTGTTTAAGAATGAAGATAATCTGATACCGTGCAAAGATGAAGGCGAGATTTTCGCTGCTTTAGGTTTGGCCTACATCCCACCTGAGCTCCGTGAGGATAACGGCGAAATTGAGGCAGCAGCAGAAAATAGAATTCCAAAACTGGTTGAACCCTCTGAGGTTAAAGGAATTTTGCACTGCCATTCTAACTTTAGCGACGGGGCTAACTCTATTGAAGAAATGGCGCTGGCTACCAGAGAGATGGGCTACCAATATTTCGGTCTCTGTGATCATAGTCAGACGGTCTATTATGCCAAGGGCTTAGCACCGGAGCGCCTTAAGGAACAGCATGCCATGATCGATGAACTCAATAGAAGATTTGATGGGTTCACAATTTTTAAAGGCACCGAATGCGATATTCTGCCTGACGGAAGCTTGGACTATCCGGACGAGGTATTGGTCAGTTTTGATTTCGTTGTGATCTCTATTCACAGCAAGTTAAAAATGACCCAAGAAGAAGCCACCGAACGCATTTTGAAAGCCATGAACAACCCGCACGTTACCATACTTGGCCATCCCACAGGTCGTCTGCTCTTGGGTCGAGAAGGCTATCCGCTGGACATGTACAAAATTATTGATGCGGCATCAGAATTAGGCATCGCCATAGAACTGAATGCCAGCCCTCACCGCTTTGATATTGATTGGCGCTATTGTAAATATGCTAAAGAAAAGGGCGTCATGATCAGCATCAATCCCGACTCGCACAGCGTTGATAGTCTACGTGACATAGATTACGGAGTTGGGATTGCACGAAAAGGATGGTTAGAAAAAGAAAACATACTCAATGCGCTATCACTGGACGAAATTGAACAATTTTTCAAAAAATAAAAAAGGTTAAGAGAGGTCATGAGTGAATCGTCTTCAAATCAATCAAAATTATCTGGGGTATTTTGGGGAAGTGGGCTGATTTTATTAGGGGTAATATTTCTATTGGACCGCTTAGATTTCATGGATGCGGGTGAAATTTTTGGCACTTTTTGGCCGGCAATATTGATCCTGATCGGTGTCAAACTCATTCTAAATGCCCGTTCAAAGCCCGATGGACAAGAATCAAAATCAGAGGCAACAGAGGCAGAAAACAAAATATCCGGGAATCAAATCGTGCGATTCTCAAAAGTATTTGGGGACGTAAGACTAAAATTTGATTCCAAGGATTTCAAGGGGGGCAATATCTCCACGGTCTTTGGTGATTTGAATATCGATCTTTCGGAGACAAACATAAGATCAGGAGAGAGGGTAGTAACCCTTAATGGAGTATTTGGAGATATTACGGTTTCGGTACCCAAGAACTTGGCCATTGTAGTAAGAGCTAATGTCATTGCAGGTGACGTAACAATATTCGATGAAAAAAGTGGCGGTTTATTTATCAACAAAATGTATAAATCCGAAGACTATGAATCGTCGAAAAA
>JBHIAW010000248.1:0-3723 GCA_046758765.1 bacterium | reverse complement strand
TATCTGCTTTTCGGCTGCGTACCCTACCGCTGGCTACTTCTTGTATCGCTTTGGGTAGTTTACTGGCTGCTTCCGAAAATTCTTTCAAATGGCAGACCGCAACTCTTTGTTTCATTACGGCAATTTTATTACAAATATTATCCAACTTGGCTAATGATTATGGGGACACCCTACATGGTGCAGATAGTCAACATCGGGAGGGACCACTGAGAGCCACTCAAACAGGGAGAATTTCAAAAGCTACGATGCGCAAAGCGCTTCTATTAGTCATTCTCCTCGCTATGGCAGTTGGGTACATTCTAATCAGAGGAGAAAGCATTTTCTTTTATTTGGCTGGCTTGGCAGCTATCATTGCGGCAGTCACGTACACAGTCGGCCCTAAACCGTACGGCTATGCAGGCCTTGGTGATATCTTTGTTTTTGTATTCTTCGGATTAATTGGAGTATTTGGAACCTACTATCTGCAAACACACAGACTAAATTTTCTGATATTATTCCCAGCCATGTCCTGTGGATTATTTTGCGTGGCAGTTTTAAACATCAACAATATCCGAGACCTCCGTTCCGATAAATTAGCCAGGAAAATTACCATTCCTGTGCGACTCGGAGAAACCAAAGCCCGTCTCTACCATTGGACATTATTGATGACCGCGATAGCTTTTGCTCTCATTTATACTTGGCTTAATTATCAAAGCCCTTGGCAGTTCCTATTCTTAGTTACTCTCCCGTTAATCTTAAAGAATGGATTCGGTATTTCTTCTCAATTTAAAGCTGCCTACATAGATCCCTATTTAAAGCAAATGGCGCTAATCACTCTCTTATTTAGCTTTAGTTTCGGATTAGGAAATCTAATGTGAGTTCCTTTCAAGGCTTAACACTAAACGGACAGTATTACACCAAACAATGGCTACTGGACCATCATAGAAACTTAGATTCTGAGCAGTTTACTGAAAACGAAATAACGACCTTATCTTTCTGTGGTCAGTGGTTATCAGGAGTACAGGAATTCGAGGTAGCGACCTCTGGTTCCACAGGTGAACCGAAATTCATCAACCTAAATCGCTCTCAAATGGTCTTGAGTGCGCGGATGACCGGACAAGCTCTGCGGCTTAAACAAGGAGACCGAGCCATCGTCTGTCTGTCCCCGTGCTATATCGGCGGGTTAATGATGCTGGTGCGCGGACTGGTATTAGATTTAGAATTAACCATTGTCGAACCCACCGGTGATCCCTTTGAATCATTGAACTTAGAAACAAAAACTCCTCAGCATTTCGACTTTACTGCTTTGGTGCCTTTACAATTAGAAAGCATGGTCTCCTCAGGAACAGAGCACATCTCTCTCGTAAATAAAATGAAGGCTATTCTGGTAGGTGGCGCCCCGGTGTCTGGTGCTCTGCTAAAGAAAATACAAACTGTAGAGGCGCCGATTTACCACACTTTTGGTATGACTGAAACCGTGAGTCATATTGCGCTTCGTCGATTAAATGGTCGAGAAGCTTCCGAGAGTTTCAAGCCCCTTCCCAGCGTCGAAATAGGCACGGACGAACGCGGTTGTCTCACCATCAAGTCACCAGCCACGAACGACCGACGCATTGTAACCAATGATTTAGTTGAAATAAAACCAGATAACAGCTTCATCTGGTTAGGACGAATCGACCATGTTATTAATACGGGTGGGGTAAAAGTACAGGCGGAAAAAGTGGAAAGTGCGATTGAGGAAGCGCTCTGTGAAATTGAAGGCGGTGATTATGGTAATCGTGAATTCTTTGTCGGACCGCTGCCGGATGAAAAATATGGTCAAGTGGTGGCGGCCATATTCGAGGGACCTAATTTCTCACAAGACACCCAAAATAAACTACGTGCGAAACTATCGGAGAAACTCAACAAATATGAGATACCCAAAAACATGTATTTTCTAAGAACCTTCCTTCGCACACCCAATGGTAAAATAGACAGAAAGGCAAATCTCAGAATTTTCGCTCACTGCACGAAATTCTCACCAAAAATTTAGTTTTAGATAAGAAATTTCTTGATTATTTCAACTCTATCGGTTAAATTTAACTAAAGTTAACCGATGAACTAATAAAAAGACCGTACAATGAATGAATCTGAAGTCCTGAGTATTCTTACCGACTGGAATTACTGGGGCACTTTTCGCACAAGGCATCGTGAAAGACCGGACTACCTTAAGAGAATGGAGCAGTTGTTCTCAGAACGCAGCGCAACCATTCTACTTGGCGTTCGGCGGTCCGGTAAATCGTCCCTGATTTACTTGTTTATGCAACAGTGCCTTGAAAAGAAGTTTCTGGATGTGAAGGATACCCTGATTATAAACTTTGAGGATCCTCGATTTTATTTGCCTCTGAGTAGTACAGAGCTGTTTAATATTTACGAAATCTACATCAAACATCTTGACCCTTCTCAGCCCCTCGTTGTCCTCGATGAGGTTCAAAACATTCAGGGTTGGGAAAAATTTGTTAGGTTTTTACTGGAAACGAAAAAGGCTTATGTAATGATTACTGGTTCATCCTCAAAACTCCTTGGACAAGAATTATCAACCGTGCTAACGGGCAGGCATTTAGATATTGAGGTATTTCCCTTAAGTTATAAAGAATTTTTACATTTTAAAGATCTTAATATTATCGAAGAGGTGGACATAGCCAAGCATAGGGTAAAAATCAAGCGCTATCTTGACGAATATGCAGAATGGGGTGGTTTTCCCGAGGTGGTTTTGTCAACTTCTATTGTGCGTAAACGGGAACTGTTGATCCGGTATTTTGATGACATCGTGATCAAGGATGTTGTCAAACGATTTGGGATTAAAGAAATAGAAAAATTAGAAAGACTTGCCAATATTTTTATTTCCAATTTTGCCACACTACAGTCGTTCAATAAACTTAAAAATGTCATTGCTACAAGTCTGGACACCATTGAGCGCTTCTCGAAATATCTTCAGATTAGTCGCATGTTTTTCTTTCTGAAGAAATTTGACTATTCCTTGGCAAAACAGATTCGCTCTGTTAATAAAATCTATGTGATCGATTCGGGCTTGTACACAGTGAAAGGCTTCAAATTTTCAGAGAATTTAGGTAGGATTGCCGAAAATATTGTAGCCATCGAACTCTTCAGAAAGCGTTCTATCATGCCGCAGTTGGAGATCTTTTACTGGAAAGATTATCAAAACCGGGAAGTCGATTTTGTCGTTAAGGACGGATTGCAAATTAAACAATTAATTCAAGCCTGTTGGGATGTGAGTGATCAACCAACTAAAAAGCGAGAAACGAATAGTCTGATTAAAGCAAGTACGGAATTAGATTGTCGGGATTTGCTCGTGATTACCCATGATTATGAAGCTACCGAAGCTCTCAAGTGGAACGGGATAGAAAGAACTATACGATTTCTTCCGCTATGGCGATGGCTGCTTACCTCAGATACTCCCAGCCTTTTAGCTTAAGTAGAGGCCATCAAGAATCTCATTCTATATCAATGGCTGGTGAAGGTCGTTGATTAATTACTTAATGGTGTTGTGAGAAGAACTGGTTTGAACGAGATTGATTATTATAACACGAAAAAATAAACTTTCATTAGATTTCGCGTTTGAATATTTTCGCGGCTAAGGTGACTGCAAAACTTTTAACTTTAAAATACTCAACCATAATTAGAATATTCGTTACAATTCAGGTATAACCATAACGATAGGCAAAACGATTATGGGCAAAACTA
>JBHIAW010000247.1:0-3725 GCA_046758765.1 bacterium | reverse complement strand
CAATAAAAATATTGCAGGTTTTATTTATCTTTTGAATGTTACTTTTCTAAAGAAATATGAAATTCCATCACTTTATTCTACAAGCTGATAAAATGGTCAAAATCGAAAAAAATGTTAGCGACAATTACCGAAGCTCCCATCTTGAGACCTAAGATTCTGTAATTACCTCAAGGGTAATTTCCTCTTGATCCTTGACACCTCCACTTTTTTACTCCTCTCTGACTACCCCAACCACTCGAGGCTCTCCTGAATTCCCGGGATAATAAAAATGGACCGCAACCGCTTTACTCAATGAACCCCCTTCCTTTTTCGTGCGTATTTCTATAGAGAAAATCTTATCTTCCTCTTTAGTGATTCCATTAGAACTGGCTAAAATTTCATCCAGAAATCCTTCGCCATTATTGGAAATGGGAATCACAGGAGCATCTACAATGGCCTGTCTGTGGATTCCTTTCTTATTGTAGGAAAGCGTATAAACATATTTTGACTCCTCAGCCGTGTTTAATTTTCCATCAACAGACAAGTCATTGAACTTTAATGTCAGTTCTCCTTTCTTATTGCGCTCAAATCTGAATTTGTCCAGAGGATTCATTCTGGAAAACCAGTACCGGCCTATTTTATCTCTGCGCTCGATCAAGGTTTTAATTATATATTCTTTTGCCCTTGGCTCAGACATTTTCGCTGTTTCCACGATCGCCCGGATATCTTCGTTGCTAAAGGACATGACAATTTTTGCCCCCCAATAGGCATCTCTCAAGGTGCAGTTCTCAAAAGCCGGATTGGCATAAGTGGGCACCCAGCGACCGGGATCAAAAATTTTCGATTCAAAATAGCCCACCGAAGGGTATTCGGGATTAAGGTGTCCTGTTTCAAATTCCCAGGGTTTTACATAAAGTCCCAGCGCAATAAACGATAATCCGACCGTTCGGGGATCGAGCAAATATTCATTGCCATATTTTGGCGCGTGAGGAATGATGTTGTTACTGCCGAGGGTGGAACCCATATCGACCAAGTAATGCTTGACATATTTGTTACCATTGTCTTCTGTATAAACAACCAGCGTGTTGGCCGCTCGGCGGTCGGCATCGTTGAGCCACGAGCTAATCACCCGCAGTCCTCGCAGTTCACGGCGATGTTCATGTGCCACTCGGTCATTGGAATCGTCTTGGCGGGTGCCTTTGTAGTTCCAAATTCCCACTACCCCAGATAATAATTTACTGGCCATAACTCTTACTTTACCATCTTCTCTGCTTGGAAGATCTCTTAACATGTTTTTTAGATCGCTCTGGGTCATAGGTCGTTTGAGTCCGCGCTCCCTGAATTTGGCTGTTTCACCTACTTTCAAAATCTTAGGATCAAAATATTCAATGGTATTTTGCGGCACATTATAACCACACGCGTACAATATTTTGGTGGAAATGACTTCCGCAGAGGAACCCATTTCCTGATAGTTGGGAGCATCAAATTTTAGAACGTACAAGTCCCCTCTCGCATCCTTAATGGTAAAACCGGGCGTCCCCCCTTCAAATTTGCCGCGTACAATTGTCCATGAACCGTTTTGGTCGGGTCCATCAGTAACATTTGGTCCCCGAGCCAGCTCTTCCAAAGTCATAGGATGATGAAAGTGCCGGTTAGTGTACCAGCTTGAATTAGGTACCTCATCTAAGACGTTGACATTGTCGGCTTGACGATGTGGCGCAATGCGAAGAATTTTTCCAGCTTTCCGCAGTGACCAATTGAGATCCAGAACTTTTTCAATTTGGTAGAAAAAGGTCATATCCAGGATATCCCAGACCTGGTTTTCTTCCATTTCCTTTGGTGGAGGTATGGTGGCATTGTCAGGATCAAATGTTTTAATTGGCGCCAGCGTGAATTTGCGTCCACTGCTGCAGCCAACTAATGAGAAAAGCAAAATATAATATATTATGGATTTCAAAGATTTATTCATGTTGTAGACCCTCTAAAAAGTCATTTCAATTTTGAAATACATTGCTTATTGGTAGTCTTGAGCTGAATAATAGCAATTAACTCTCATATCCTGTTTTTGTCGTCATTAGGTCATTTCGCTACGCTGTCATTTATAGTCAGTTATCCGTTGTCATTTGTTTTTAGTCAGTTGATATGTGCACACTTTCCACCTAATCTAATGACCCAATGACTTAGTGACAGCAAAGTTCTTTCTCCTGTCTAAAAGAACGCTATTCTTTAATTAGCTTGTGGCTAAAAATTCGGCGTAATCTGAAACAGCGCTCGTACTGTTTCTCGACTGAAGCCAACTTCAAATCTGAAAGCAAATCCAGTAGCCGTCATAACTCTCAGACCGAAACCCGCACCCCAGTGGAAATCATCAATATCAAGCTCACCAAGATCATCATAAACCTGTCCTTCGTCCAAAAAGATGACCGCATCCCAGGTGTCCCACACAGGATAGCGGTATTCAAAATTGAAAAGCAGCGACCCCCTTCCTCGAAATCGACTCTGGTCAAATCCCCGGAGGGTGGCGGCATCACCAAGGAGACTCAATTCATAAAACGGAATCTGTTTATTGTTGAGTCTATCCAGTTTCTCAAATATGGCTCGCACCCCCAATCTTCGGTTTTTTGCCAGAAAAGGAATGGGAATAAATTGATGAACTTCCACCGTATAGCGATTGTATTCAAAACGGCTGCCGCTTATTTCACGGTTGTATTGAAAGCCAAATCGAATCAAGGTACCCGAAAGCGTTCGGGGCCAACCATTTCTAAAATTGAACGTTAGGGTTGAGCCTATTGAAAATAAACTAGTTGTGCCCGAACCGGGTATGGCATCGGGAAAATCAGCCCCACCACGTCCTTCACCACTATCAATATTTGCACGTTTAAAACCAGTAGTCATTCCCAAACCAACTCTACGATTAAAAGCATGGCCAACATTAACTTCAAAGCCACCCTGTCGAGTAGAATAGCTGGTTTCATCATCCTCAATAGTCTTATTACCCTGTATGGATGAGTTTTCAAAATCCTCGCCGATAAACAAGTTTTCATCGGAATCGTTAAAATATTCTGCCAACAGATCAAAATAAAATGAGGTGCCCAATACAGATGAATCACTATAAGCAAGGGTGGTAATATTATTATCTACCGAGCTAAACAAAAAACTGAGATTAATCTTTTTTTGCTTGTCAAATAGATTATTATGAAAAATTGTAATGCCTGCACCCGCTCCTGTATTTCCTCCAAAGCTGACCAGAGGAAAGAATCCCCCAGTTCGCTCATCGTTCAAAAAGAAGTTAAGGGCCTTTTCTTGTATATTATTCTGTTCAACCCAGATGATTGTAGCAGCCAAAGGCACCCAAATCAAGTGCCATATTTTGGCCGGAATCGAAAAAAAATGGACTAAGGGACTTTTCTTGGTGCGATATGGTATTAAGTTGGGGTCAGGATATTTGGCAGACTCTTCTTCTGGTATCGATGACTGATTCAGCGGGTGCTGCGATTCGTTAGTTTCCGAAGTTTCAGTTTCTGACTCTCCGCTATTTTGATTCTCGTCCGAGGCAAGATTGTCCTCATTCTTTGACACGGAATCTATGGTTTGGCTTTGCTGCTTCGCCTCATCTTGCGCCACTGTTGGATGCGAAGAAGCAGAAACTAACACTATGTTAAGAACAAAAAATATTATCCAATTTATCCACCTCATAAATCCCTCCTCTGTATATATCAGACTTTATTCCATTTACCATTAACCAT
>JBHIAW010000246.1:0-3725 GCA_046758765.1 bacterium | reverse complement strand
GAAATTTATGAACAAGAACAGAAACAAAAAATGCGGGAGGAGGTGTTGCAGCGACTTATGCAGGATATGAGGTAGGCAAGACATGGTTTAATAATAGATTCCTGCTTTAATATAGATTGTTAACTTCCCAGCGCACCGGAGCCGCAATTGCAAATTGAAAAATTAATTTCGCACCTGTCAATAATGACGCCGAAGGCAAATGACTTGAATGACTTAATGACTCGGCGTGCTAAAACTGTGATTAGGTTGGCACAAAATTTTTTGCAAAAAGAACGAAGATTTAACTCTCAACAGACTAACGCGGCAAGCCGCAACACAACAACATAGTGCAAAAATCATTAGTTAAAAAGGACACAGAGTTCACAGCCCCGCAGAGCCGCAACGAGAAAAAAATCGATTCGGCGAGTCTCGGTGCGTACTTAAGCAATAAAATCGTTACTCGAAATGCAAAGAAATTGATGAGACAAAATAATTGACGACAAAATCATTCAAAATTATTTTGTCCTAATCATTTTGTCTTTTTGGGTTCCGGCTAAGCTGCGCTGAGGTCTCTGTGTCCATCTTTTAGCTTATGTGTTTTAAATTTCTCAAAGGTTTCATAGATTAATGGAATCAGAATCAGAGTAAAAATGGTTGAGGTAATGATGCCCCCTATGGACACGATGGCCATGGGTGCGCGGGTTTCTGCACCTTTACCGATGCCCAACGCCAACGGCAGCATACCCAAAGCTACGGCTAAATTCATCATGATGATAGGCCGCAGTCGGGTTGAACAGGCTTCAAGTATTGCCTCTTCAAGTCCTTTGCCGCGCGCTCTCAGAATGTTGGTATAATCCAGCAAAAGAATCCCATTGTTCACCACAATGCCCACCAGCATCACCAGCGCCATCATACTAAAAATACTGAGGGAGGATTTCGTGATAAGCAGTGCAAGAATAACACCGACAAGTCCTAAAGGTAAGGTCATCATAATTGTGATGGGATGGATATAGGATTCCAAAATAGCGGCTAAGACCATATAGGTCAAAATGATGGCTAAAATCAAAGCTTGCAAAATATTGGCAAAAGATTCAGCCTGTCGCTCCGACTGGCCAGCAAAGAAAATTCCATATCCTGGCGGAATGTTCAGTTTTTGCAATTCGGCTTCTATATCTCCTTGAACCTCACCCAGCGTTCTTTGCGCAATATTGGCTGTGACCGTGACTAAGCGCTTTTTGTCTTTTCGAGAGATTTGGGTTGGCCCTTCGCCAAAATCTATGGTTGCCACTTCAGTAATTGGGATGATGTAGCCGTTACCACCTCTTATCTGGATATCCCGGGCCTGGTCCACGCTACTTTTGTCGGCATCGGCAAAGCGCACCCGAATGTCGTATTCGTTATCGCCGACCCGATATTCGGATGCCACCGTGCCTTCAATGCTGGTACGAATGGCCGAGGCCAGTTGTCCCACCGTCAGGCCGTAACTGGCGATACGTTCCCGGTCTGGAACAATTTTAATTTCTGGCTTACCGACCTTCCAGGAGGATTTGATCGAAGTGGTTCCTTTGGTTGCGCCCACGATATCCATGATTTTCTCAGCCAATCGGTTCAGGACTTCCATATCATCACCGCTGATTTCGATTTGGAGATCGGCCTGAGCCCCCCCGCCAAATGGATTCGTCGGCTTGATCCCAATATCGGCCGCCGGAATGACAGCCAATTTCGGCAGCAGCTCTTTTACTACCTCCCGGGTGGTCTTGTCCCTTTTGCTTTCATCCACTAATTTTACATTCATTTCACCCACTTCCACTCCTTCAGTGCTTGCGGCCAAACCGCCCGCCTCTATTTTCCCTAATACGGTATAGATGGACTTTACTTCAGGAATTTGCTGCACAATTTCTTCCACGCGCTGCAAAGCCAAATCGGTCTGTTCGATTCGGGTGCCGGCGGGCATTTCAAGGCTGATTGAAATTTGCCCTTCATCAGAAGGAGTGAAAAACTCCGTACCAACAAAACGCACTAAAAATAAGCTGCCGAAAAAGACAAAGGTAATTCCTCCAAAAACCATAGCTCGGTGATTAAGCGCCCACCTTAACCCATTTTTATAGCTTAATGCGAATTCATCATAAACACCATCCCACCAGCCCCAAAACCTATTCAGAATTCTCCGCTTATTTTCATCTTTGCCTGTGCTTTCTCTTTTTAAGAGCTTCGAAGCGAGCATGGGGGTGAGAGTGAAAGAAACCAGCAAAGAAAAAAGGGTCGCAAACGCTACGGTTAATCCAAATTGCTTGAAAAACTGGCCAACGATTCCAGCCATGAAAGCTATGGGCGTAAAAACAACAATATTGGTTAGAGTGGCGGCAATCACCGCTAAAGCAATTTCAGCCGTTCCAACATCTGCCGCCACTGCGGGTTCTTCACCCAGATGAACCCGTCGAATAATGTTTTCCAAAACCACGATGGAGTTCGCAACCAGTATGCCTACGGAAATGGCCAATCCCATAAGAGACATGAAATTCAAAGTGAATCCTGCAAAAAGTATCAGCATAAACGTGGCAATTATGGAAGTTGGCATGGCAATCGCGGCAATGACAGTACCTTGCAAATTATGCAGAAACAAATAAAGCACTAAGGCCGTGAGGAAGATACCAATCAATAAATTACTCATCACGTCGTTTACAGACTGTTCAATAAAGATGGCGCGGTCTCGGGCTATTTCGATTTTGACGTCCTCTGGTAGAACTTTGGTTAGCTCGTTTATTGCTTTTTTAACATCCTTAGCAACTTCGACGGTATTGGCATCGCCTTTCTTAATAACCGACATTCCCACAGCCGGTGCATTATTGTACCGTGCCAGATCTCTCTGTTCCTCAAACGTGTCGATGACTTCAGCCACTTCAGTAAGTTTAATGGGTTGCATGTGAGGCAAAGTAAGCTGAACCAAGCGTATTTGCTCAACTTCGTCAAATTCCCCTTCTAATCGAATGGTGTATTCTTTAATTCCTTCTTTGATGTGTCCACCGGGAATGTCAAGATTGGCAGCAGCAATGCCGCCGACAACCTCGAGAATGGACATGCCGTAGGCGCGCAACCGGTCTCGATTCACAGCTATGAGAATCTCCCGTTCTTTTCCTCCCAGAATTTCCACGGAAGCGACCCCGGAAACTCTGGATAACCGTTCCTTGACGACATCGTCAGCTATTCGATAGACTTCTTCCAGAGGTCTTGGACTTGAGATGGCTAAATCAATTATTGGTAACGCGTTAATATCGAATTTGGAGATAACCGGGTCTTCCGCATCATCGGGCAAGTCCGCACGGATGGCATCGACTTTATCCTTTACATCAATGGCAGCGATGTCCACCTCGGTGCCGATCTCAAACTCCACAATGATCACGGCTATACCCTCTCTTGCTACAGCCTGCACATGTTTAACACCGCTTATGGTGCTGACTTCTTCCTCAATGGGTTCAACAATCAAAGTTTCTATTTCTTTCGGTCCAGCGCCGGGGTAGACCATGGTTACAGTAACTATTGGAAAATCAACATCAGGCGTTAAATCTACCGCCAACTGTAAATAAGAGTACAACCCAATGACCACAAAGGACATAATAACCATGGTCATCAGGACCGGTCGTTTTATTGAAACATTGGATAGAAACATAACCTAACTCCAAAATTCACTAATAGATAGTCTGTAAGTATTCAGGCTGCCCTGTCATTCCGTAGGAATCTTTGTAAAT
>JBHIAW010000245.1:0-3778 GCA_046758765.1 bacterium | reverse complement strand
ATGAAAATTTAAGGTAATGGCAAATCTTTGACTGGTGACCGGAGGACTCAAAAAACACTTGACCCTAATATATTGTGATTGGGTACATATCAAATGGAGCCTATTACACCTACCTGCAGTTCCAGATATGTCAGGCTTGTCACAACACAATGATAACACCGATTATTACAGATACTGGCAAGATGAACGAAACCGCTTCGCGGCAGCTTAATTCTATCTGACCTATTAGCACTTCTACATTCCTACCTTTTTTAGCTGTTCCCGAATTTCCAAAAAGTAACAATTACATCATTTCAACCAGATAGTTCCCTGACTCAAAAGATTTGCTATTGATTTTGGCAATTTGGGTTTTCATACTTTGCGATTTTTGCGGTCAACTTTTTAGGTCATAAAAAAGCTTAGCCGGTCCAAGGCTTTCTGTGCCTTTATGATCTGACGGTCTTTTGTCGCACCGCTGATAATGCCATGGATATAATCTATTTTTTCGACAATCAAGTCATGAAGCTGTTTCCACACCGTAGTGTGGACTTCTCCATAGTAAGTTTTGGCAATGTTGGATATTAGGAGTAGTTGTTTTGTTAGGAATTTTATGTCCATCTGCTTGCTTTCTATGAAAAGGAGCTTATTGAAGCGGCTGATGGCTTTTTCGTGTAGCCCTTCTCCTGTATATTTCCATGTGAAAGGGTGGGCAAAGAAATTGTTCCAGGTTTCAATAAATTCTTCTATGATTTCCTGTAAGAGTTGTACTGATTGAAATGATTGATGCCTCAAACATTTTTTATTGAGTATGCCAAACCATATCTCAATCATGTTAAGCCATGAGCCGTGAAAGGGTACGAAATGAATGACGATTCGTTTATCGTCCCTTTGAAGCCAGCTTCGTCGGTCAACGCCGGCTTTGAGGGGGACATAAGTAACACCACTCAAGTCTGCAATTGTTCTGCAAAAGTCATCATGGAAATGGGTATTCAAATTGTCCATAATGTAATGAAGTTGAACATCGGAAGGCAGAGTATTAACGTGCTCTTTGAAAACAGATATTAAAGTTTGTGTATTATGGTTTGGTGTGCATTTACCAAAGACTTTACCTGTTTTGGGATTTAGAAAAGCCATAAGATCTGTGGTTCCATTGCGCCTATATTGAAATTCCTCGGACCTGGTTTTGTTGTGTTCTGGGGGCAAATCCGGGGCTAGAGGACATTTGGCCTGAACACCCGTGCACTCATCAAAGTTAAACAGATACTCTGGCTGGTGGAGACAAAGGTCAACAATGTGTTCCATTTTTGGAAAGAAATCAGGGTCGGTGATGGACAAAAAATACTTATGCAAATGAGGTCGTAGGGCATGGGTTTTCAAAATACGTTGGATGGTTGAATGGCTCATAGAATAACCAATGATTTCGCTATGCTCTTTCAGATAACTTTCTGCCCACCTCAATGACCAGCTATTACATCCGGGCAGAGGCGAAACCTGGCAGTAAAAGGCAATGGTTTTCAATTGCGTTTTTTCGCTATAGATCTGGGGCCGACCGCTTCTCTTTTGATCATATAATTCATTACCGTTTTTTGATCGTAATATCCACCTGCGAACAGTAGTGATATGGCGATTTATGAACCATGCAATGGTTCGTAAATCAACCTCGCAGTGATTAAGCGCAAGCATTTTAGCTCGTTCTTGAACCTGCTTGATTCCGGAAATCTGATGTTTAGCCGAGGAGTTTGAATCATGCTTGTCGGGAAGAAATTCATTTGCCGTGTCAATGATCATTGCTTGGAGTTTTTTTTAAATCTTCCACGATTGTAGGAAGAGATTCTGATATTTTGGGCAATCCCAGCTTTTTCATATGTAATCGAATTGAGCGGTCAGGCAAAGTCAAGTTACATCGTTCATTGATCTGTTCAGATATTACGCGGCTTGAAGTCGGTTTACCCGTTATGGCATTAGCAGCAACCTGCTGGATCAATTCAGCCTTAATTTCTGGAGTAAAGCGATAATCATGGATCTGACCTTTTCGCTTATCAATCAAGCAAGAAACGTCTCCCTCATGCATTTTGGTATTGAGCTCTCTGGTATGCCTTACAGAAAGCCCAAGAACGTCAGAGACCTCTTTCGCAGAAAGCAGGCCGTTGTTTAGAAAAGTGAGGAGAATGACTTTGCACTGCAATTGGTTTTCCCGGGGGATTATGATCGATTGGTTGTTACCGTTTAATTGAATGATGAGGTTTTGTTCGGTCACATCCAAAGATATTTTGAGCGGCGCCTCGGCCCTAACAACTTTAAAAGGCGATGATTTTCTTCGATCTTCAAATGCCGAAAGACCGTACCGATCGGTCCTTGTGAGAAAGGATAAAAAGGTTCCCATAGGTATTTCTAAATATTGAGCGATATCTTGCCGCTTTGCCCCTAACAAAAAGAGTGTAAAGCTAATAATCTGGTTGATGGTGTTGATCCCAAAAGTTTCATAAGCTTTTTCGAGTCGCTTATCAGAATGGGTCTTCGAGAAGCTCAGACTAATTGGGCAATTTGACATATACAAGCCCTCCTTTATATATCATACGTTTTGGAGGGATGCTACACCTAAAAATGCAATTTTGTCAAGCAAAAAATGGGCACAATGAATTCTATTGCTCATTTTTCGTATGATCTCTTAACAATATAGGGATATCTTATATTGCCAATATATGATACAAGATTTACGATACGGTGAACTAGTTTTTTCGTGCGCCTGGTAAACGGCCACTGGCTTTTCAAGGATTTTTCCAGTGGTTTAGGCGGCAGTATCTTCGACTTTGTTCGGATAAAGGAAAAACTTGAGAGGTTCTCTGATGTATTGTCTTATGTACGTCGGCTCGTCTCTCCCCTGGCTACCTGTAGATCGGAGGCAGCCAGGAGTGTGAAGGCCTCTGATGGCGCATCCCCTTTGGACGTTGAGTCGCCCAATCCCTCGCAGCGCTCATATGATGTTAACCGTCTCTATGATCAATTCAAAAGGGAGGACATCTCCATATGCCGAGATTTCCTATTAAGGCGTGGTATTTCTAAAGGGTTGGTCAATGAGTTGATAGAAGGGGATATCCTCCTTCACAACCGGCATAAAGGTCATTCATACTGCTGTTTTGCGGTTTTTAATGGCAAGAGGGAGTTAAAGTGCCTTGACAACCACCAGGTAGATGGTCCGAGGAAGTTTTTATTGGGCACAAGGAGTGTGTTTACCCAGGAATGGGACCTATTGCCAAGAGCTGAAACAGTATTCGTCTCTGAGGGCATTATCGACTATCTGAGCATGAAAACCCTTGAAGAGGATGCGCCACCGGGGCTGGCGCTTCTGGGAAATGATGTGAGTTTTGACCCTGCCCTTATTAGTTCTGCCAGACAGATAATCTCAGCTCTGGACTATGACCGTGGAGGTTACAGTGCCTTATTGGATCTCAAGGAACAGTTTCCTCAAAAAGAGATCAAGATATATGACCTTGAGGACCATAAAGACCCAAACGAGTTCCTGATGGCGGTCAGATCCTTCAAAGGGAGGAAGCTTTCACCGGAGAGAAAACTTAATCTCTATCAGGAATTTCTTCAATCGTCGAATAAGAGTGAACTGGCGCGAAAATGGGGAGTGGACCGTTCATATATGTACGATATCGTCCGGGAATGCGAGAAGAACATTGTTGATTCTTTCTCAGGCCGAAAGCCGGGTCGTAAACCTGAAGGCAAGCCTGCTACCCTTGAGGAGGCATGGAAACGCATTGAAGAACTGGAAAATAGTTATGAGCGTGAAGCC
>JBHIAW010000244.1:0-3842 GCA_046758765.1 bacterium | reverse complement strand
GCAAGCACGCTTTAATTATAAAGATTTATTCATACAAGGATTTATGAATACCAGCAATGGTGGTGATACATTCATTCTTCGCTCAGGCCAGCTCATCGTAGACACATCTAAGCTATTCGTTGGGCAGATTCAGCACAGCTACGAACTTGGGCAACGTCAACGCTTCACCTACGGCTTGGACGCCCTGTTCACTCGGCCTAATACAGATGGGACTATTAACGGTAGGAATGAAGACCAGGACGACATCGATGAAATTGGCGTCTATTTACAATCCGAGACCGACATAACCTCAGCATTGAAATTCGTTGGCGCTGCACGTATTGATAAACACAGCGAACTCGAAGACCCGGTCTTTTCGCCGCGAGCTGCGCTCGTTTTAAAACCAAGCGCTACAGATAATTTCCGCATTACATACAATAGGGCCTTCAGCACACCGACAACGAACAATCTTTTCTTAGATATTTTAAACACTCCGGATGCATTTGGTATAGGCGCAGCATTTGCGCCCGCTCTTGGTTTTAGTCCGAATATTGATATTAGAGCACAAGGTGTGCCTGAAACAGGATTTAGTTTCAGAAGAGGTCCAAATGGTTTGTTTATGTTCCGTTCCCCATTCGCGCCATTGGATCCGCGAGGTCTAACAAATTCCTCCTTCATTGAGCTTAATGACGCCATATTCACCAATGTTATGTGGTCGGTGGGCAGTGGCGCTGTTTCAAGTCAATTTGTACCGCAATACGTGGCGGGATTGATTGCCGCAGGTGTTGACCCTGTTGCAGCTCAGGCCCTTGGGCAGCAATTCTTGACCATTGTTCCTGCATTAGTTGGTGGGGTTGGCAATGTCATGCGCAGCCTCGATCCTGAAACCGGTACCTTTTTTGAAGACGAGCCATTTGATGTCCCAAGAATTAAGGAAGAGACCACCCAAACTCTCGAATTCGGTTATAAAGGTATCCTCGGTGAAAAATTAGTACTTGACTTTGATGTCTATTATACAAAAATTGAAGACTTTATAACTCCGTTGCTGGTGACGACTCCAAATGTATTTTTAGATCCAGTGACACTGGCTGCCTTTTTAGGACCCAGTTTTGCCACAGAATTAGCTAAACCGGAAAACGCAATGCTAAACGCCACATTAGTTGGAGCACTAGATGCTCCTGCGAGCGGTGGAAATGGCAATGGTTCAGCGGTAGATGAACTTACCGGCATGTATACCGCTGGAGCAGCCGGTATACCTTTCGGCACTGTTACGCCGCAAGAAGTTTTTGATCCTACAGCCGTCTTAGTAACTTATCGGAACATTGGCGATGTCGATTTTGTTGGATTGGATGTCAGCTTTTCGTACTATCTAAACCGCCTTTGGACTATAGGCGGTAACTATTCGTTTGTTAGTGATGATGTATTCGAAAACTTAGATGGGATCGACGACATTGCCCTGAACGCGGCGAAGCATAAATTTGGTGCAAGCATTTCTTACCGGAATCGCGATGCCGGTTTCGATAGTAACCTGAGGCTGCGGTTCGTGGACAGCTTTCCGGTCATCTCTGCCGACTTCAAGGGTACATCGGACAGATACGCGGTCCTCGATCTGACGGCTAATTATAAATTGCCATTCTCACGCAATACCAACCTAAATCTGACCATTCAGAACCTTACGGATAATAAGCATTTAGAAATTGTAGGTGCACCGGAAATTGGCAGGCTTGCGATTGTCAGGGTTACGCAATCATTTTAAGGATGATAGCTAAAAGCTAGCTTAATTCTCGATTTATGAAATGATGTTCTAAGGTTAAATCTAGGACGTTCAGAAAAGGCTAAATTACTGATAATTGAGAACTCCCGTCCTAACTTCAAAAATTGGGTCGGGAGTTCTTATTTTCGCGGTGGCATCTCTATTGCTGGTTAGATGACCGAAGGTCTGGACTCTTTCATTTTAATCAAGGAGGTGCAGGATGGGACGATTCATAGCCATACTAATGGTATTTTTTGGGGGTGTGCTTTTAACGACCGTAGCTGCAGCCGATGATGTGGATGATATAAAAAAGGCGACGCTCGAACATTTGGCTACACTTAATGCCGGTGATGCGGCCGGCCACGTGCAACACCACCTGCCGGTATACAGTGGCTTTGACGCGGGTGGCGGTCTACTTGAGAGCTACGATTCTCTTGAAGATCAAAAGAATAACCTTAAAGCCTTATTTGATTCCGGTGTCAAGGTCAATTTTCAGCTCAGGCATCTCGAGGTGAAGGTCTATGGCAACGCCGCCATTGTTACGGGCTACATGGTGGGGACGGTCACCTCGCCGGATGGCACTATCCAGCAAGTCACTAATCGACGTACTGCGGTGTTGATTAAGCAGGCAGGCCAATGGAGGGAGGTTCACCTCCACACCTCGCCGTTGATAACAGCGCCGTCACAGTAGGTTGGTTATCCAACGGTCGCTGTTTCAATGACCAAATGACCAGAACCATAAGAGCCGCGATTGTTTGGAACATTTGAATTTTGAGTTTCGGTATTGTTTCGCATTTCGATATTCGAATTTAGAATTTAAGCGTCTGACCATGTCGACAAGATTTTGTCGATGTTGGATCACTAGGCGCTTAGTTATTGCACAATATCCAACACGAGTTAGGGAGGGACACCATGAGACAACTATTTTACTGGAATCTTAAAATAACTATATTCATTGTAATCGTCCTGTCTCTCCCGTCGCTGTCGTTAGCCCAACCTATTTGGGTAGGTCAAAATACCGTGTCACTTGAGATTTTCAAACCAGACTTTGAGGACATAAATGGCAGCGACAACACTACATTTTTGACTTCCGCAATTTTCTTGTCTCTGCGCTTACCCTTAGGTGAGAGAGTATTTTTTGTTGCAGACCTCCCTTTTGTTCATGCCGGGCTCGATTTTAGATTCCGCGACAACGTATCTGAGAGTATGATCGGCAATCCTTATCTCGGACTGGAATTCCGCAGGCAGGATGTTCCTGTGTTCGCCGAAATAGGTCTGCGAGGGCCATTAGCATCTGACAAATTTTTTCCTTCAAGGGTTGGGATATTTTCTGACTTTGGTCGATTAGAAGCCTTCCTTCCCGACGTACTTTCAATTTTAGGTGCGGTTAATTTTAGACCTAATCTTACTTCGGACCTGTTTGTTCGGCTGCGCACCGGGCCTTCGCTTTTGATCAACACGGAGGACGTTGATAATTCTGAGTTGTATCTTATTTACAGTGCTCTGTTAATTTATGACGGTAAGATATTTGGAATCAGAGGTGGATTTACCGGTCGCTTGATATTTACGGATGAAGGCGATATCGGTGAACGTACCTTTGTTGAGTTTGGACTGACCGCCAGCCTGGCTTTAGGTAATGTACATCCAGGGGGTCATTTCCGGCTGCCTTTGGAAGATGACTTGAGTGAGGTGCTCGATTTTGTGTTTGGAATTCATGTGGGAGTGCGGCTTCACTAAATACACAGAAAGTTCCGCAATTTGAACGCTAATCAATTTTCAAATACTCCTTTGTTTAGTTACGTCTCCTTCTTACTTAGTCGTCACTTGAATTCGTTGAGCCAGCGAATTTGATTCTTCAGTTCCTCAGCAGGGACTGAATGTAGTAGACGTAGTAAGCGATGGAGCAAAACACCAATTGGCTCTCGCGTTCACAAAATAATACCCCAATGCTCCTTATCTTCTGATAAATACCTGTCGTGTAGACGCGTGAAATCTCTGATGTTGTAGGTGACAATAGCCCGCTTTCTTGATGCAGCGTATTCGAGTTGCTTATCGTCTGGCTCGGACAATAAATTTGCTGCATGGGTGGTGGTTACATCAAACCCATGCT